>NZ_BAAGRQ010000003.1:0-210703 GCF_054782875.1 Microbacterium petrolearium | reverse complement strand
CGCACCGCCGAAGATGCCGGGGCCGCCGGAGATGCGCGCGGCGACGCCCGCGCCGATCGCGCCGCCGGCGAGGGCCGCGACGATGCCCACGCCGCCTCCGTTCGCGCCGCCGCCGACGCCACCGCCGATCCCGCCGCCGAGACCACCGCCGATGCCGCCCGCACCGGGCACCGTCGGCGCGCCGGGCGTGAGGCCGCCGTCGATGCGGATGGGGCCGCCCTCGATGTCGCCGATCCCGATGCCGCCGGGAGGAACCGTGCCTCCCGGCCCGGGCAGCGACGGAACGGTCGGCGAGGGAAGCGGGTAGTCCGGAAGCGTCTGACCAGGCGTCGGGACCGTCGGCGTCGACGGGGTCTGCGGGAACGTGCCGCCGTGGATCGGATCCATCGGCCGCACCTGACCGCCGCCGTATCCGCCGCCGCCCGGCACGCCGCCGCCGTACCCGCCACCGGGGCCCAGCAGTCCGCCGGTGCCGCCGGTGCCGATCGGCTCAGGGGTCGGACCGGGGATCGGATCGGGGGCATCCCGCGGCGGAAGATCAGTGTCGACAGGCTCCGGCAGCGAGGCTCGGGCGTTGTTCATGCCCCTCTCGAATTCACCGAGCGCCCTGGCCGCCGCTTCCTCCCGCCGTCGCTCATTCTCGCCGATGAGCCAGTCCGCCGCGATGTCGCCCGCGACGTACCCGAGCGGCCCCGCGAAAACCGTGCCTCCAGTCTTGAGGGCGATCTCGATCGTGTTGCGATCGCTCTCCGAGAGGTCGGTACCGGGCAACGACTCGAGCGCCGCAGCGGCGTCGCCGAACGCGCGCGTGGCCGTGGTCCACGCCGGGGTGTGACTGCCCAGATTCGTCCTCAGATTTTCGAGCTTCGTCGCCAGCGCGTCGAGCCGATCGCCGGATGCGTCCGCGATCTTCCCCGTGAAGCCGGGAGCGCTCCGCACATTGCGGATGGCAGTGACCACATCGTCCAGAGCGGCCTTCGTGTCGTACACCCGGTTGCTGAGCGCCTCGCGCGCGTCGCCATTGTGATACGTCGCCGCAAGAGCGCGGAGGCGCTCCTCATTCGTCCCCGCCATCTCAGGCCTCCAGTGTGTCGATCGTGGCGTTCACCGCGGCAAGGAACTCCTGCGCCATGGCGGCATCGGCGTCTTCGACGTCCTCCAGCGCGGCGCGGAGCTGCTCCGCGATGTACAGAGCCTCTGCCCGCGCCTCGGAGAGAAGCTGCACACCCGCTGACATGTTCTTGGTGAACCGTGCGCGGAAGTCCTGCGACATCTGGTCGTTCGCCCACACCGTCGCCGTCAGCTGAGCGTCTGCGCCGCTCAACTCTCCACGCGCGAAGGTGATCGTCTCCGCAAGCTCGTTCAGCCTGCTGACCTGATCCGCGATCTGATCGCGATCCGCGCCGAGTTCCTGACTCATCGTTCCCTCCCCGATTCGTCCAACGTGGGCAATGCTAGGGGCTGGCCCGCTCCATGCCTATGGAGAGAACTACCCACTCTGCGTCAGCGAGGCGGTCGCGCCCCGGGGCTCGCCCCCGCGCCGGGAGGTGGGGGCTGCTGCCCGTACGTCCCCGGCGGGTATGAGCCTTGCGGCGGCTGGCCGTAGTAGCCCTGCGGCGGGTGCGGCCCAGGCACCGGCTGCCGCTGCTTGCGACGCGCGGCCAGCACCACGACCAGCACGATCACACCGACCAGCACCACCCCGCCACCGAGCAGCCCCAGCACCAGACCCATCGGGAACGGCTCACCCTCGGAGCCGCCGCCGGCGCCCTCATCAGAGTCGGCTCCCGCGGCGGGGGCATCCCCGATCGGCGGATCGATCGGGTACTCGTTGAATTCGCCCGAGTACACGCCGGCCTCGTACTGCGCGGGCGTCGGCACGCCCTCGGCGGTGATCAGCGGGTTCTCATCTGGGAACTGGGTCGGGTCCGTCGCCAGCAGACGCGGCAGATCGATGAACCCGTACCCCTCCTCGTCCGTGTGCACCGGATCGGGATTCGCGTGCGAGGCCGTGTGGATGAGCGACTGCAGAATCTGATTCGACGTCGCCTCCGGCCACTTCTGCATCGCCAGGGCAAGGCTGCCTGCGGTGAACGGCGCGGCAAGCGACGTGCCGCTCATCAGCATGGGCCGGTCCCAGGTGCCCGCATCGCCGCGCTGATACGTCAGCGAGCCGTCGCCCGGAGACACGATCGTGAGCCACGGCGCGATCACGGGGTCGTCCCTCACGCCGCCGGGGCCGAAGCTCTCCACCGAGACGGCGCCGTTGAACGAGGCGGTGGTGCTGCCATCGCCGAGCTCGTTCGTATCCGCTCCCGCGTTGCGATTGGAGGCGACAACGATCACACCCGCCTTGACGGCCTGGATCAGCGCGGTTGCGAACTGCCCGTCGACGCCCTGCCCGCTCGTGAAGAGGATGATGTCGGCACCGCGCTCGACAGCGTCACGCACGTTCTGGACGCTGTACTCCTCGTCTGTCGCGCAGAGGGGCACGTCATCTCCCTGGCCGTACACGGCGGTGTACACGAGCACTTCGGCGCCCGCTGCAACGCCCGGGATGCCCGGGTTTCCGCCCACCGGCTGGCCGTTGCCCGCGAGCATCGTCGCGACATCCGTGCCGTGCTGCGCGGTGGCGCCATCATCCAGAATCGGCACCTCCTCCCCCGAGGCGCACTCGGTAGCGCCCGCGCCGACGATGTTCGCTCCCCGCAGCGCCGGCGCATCGGCATTCACGGGCGTGTCCATCAGCGCGATCGTCACGCCCTCGCCCGTCACCTCCGCATGCGCGGCCGCGACCCCGGCATCCGTGTACCACCACAGGCCGCTCTCATAGTCCGACGCCGCACCCGCCGGCGCCGCCGCCCCCAGCAGCAACACCAGACCCGCAGCGGCCGCCGTCATCCGCCTCACACCACGCTTCACGCGCCCACCCTTCCGCTCACGCGACAGACGTCCCGGCGACCCGCATCGCACGAGCAGTGCCGGCACGCCGTCATGAGCAACCTACCCAACTCCCCCGCGAATGGGGCGGGCAGCCGTGCCCATCGCGACCGCGCGACACCGCCGGTACGATCGGACGCTCCTACCCGCCCTGCCCGTGCGGCGCCTGCGGCGGCCTGGGCGGGGGCGGGTACTGGCCCTGGGCGGGCTGGCCGTACGCCCCCGGCGGGTGCGGGCCCTGCGGTTGCTGGCCGTAGTACCCCTGCGGCGGGTGCGGACCGGGCGCCGGCTGGCGCGGCTTGCGACGCGCGGCCAGCACCACGACCAGCACGATCACACCGACCAGCACCACCCCGCCACCGAGCAGGCTCAGCACCAGGCCCATCGGGAAGGGCTCGCCCTCGGAGCCGCCGCCGCCAGCGCCGGCGTCGGGGTCGGCTCCCGCAGCGGGGGCCTCCCCGATCGGCGGATCGATCGGGTAATCACCGAACTCGCCCGAATACACACCGGCCTCGAACTGTGCGGGTGTCGGGTCGCCGTCGGCGGCGATGAGCGGGTTCTCGTCCGGGAACTGGGTCGGGTCCGTCTCCAGCAGTCGCGGCACGTCGATGAACCCGTACCCCTCCTCGTCCGTGTGCACCGGATCCGGGTTCGCGTGCGAGGCCGTGTGGATCATCGACTGCAGGATCTGATTCGACGTCGCCTCCGGCCACTTCTCCATCGCCAGCGCCAAGGCTCCGCCCGTGAACGGCGACGCGAACGACGTCCCCGCCAGAAGCTGCGGCTCGTCCCACGCGCCCGCGTCGCCGCGCCGATACGTCAGCACAGTGTCGCCGGGAGCCACGATCGCCACCGACGGCGACACCAACGGCTCATCCCGCGAACCACCGGGACCGTGCGTCTCCACGCCCACGACACCGTTGAAGGTGGACACCTCCATACCGGGCGGGTACACATCGCCGAAGTTGTCGTGCGCCGCCGTGACGATCACGCTTGCGTTGATCGGGCACGGATGTTCGCGCCCGCCAGCGCCGGCGCATCCGCGTTCACCGGCGAATCCATCAGCGCGATCCTCACGCCCTCACCCGTCGCCTCCGCGTGCGCGTCCGCGACCCCGGCATCCGTGTACCACCACAGACCGCTCTCGTCGTCCGACGCCGCACCCGCCGGCGCCGCCGCACCCACCAGCAGCACCAGACCCGCAGCAGCCGCCGCCATTCGTCCCGTTCGGCGCCGGCGGCGCTCAGCGTGCACGCTCATCTCGATCCCTCCGGAGCCTGGCGTGGCGCGGAGGACTCCCGCGCCGCCCGCTCCTGACGTTCCCATCGCTTCCGGCGCGCACGACGGAGGACGACCGTCCACAGCACGATGACGGCGAGGAGGACCACCCCGCCACCGATCGCGCCGATCAACAGCGCCTCGTCGGACGGGCGGTTGTTCCCCCACCGGGGGTACCACAGGGAATCCGACTCCGTGGCCGCCGTCGCAAGCAGCGTCGGCAGCGCCGCGGCCATCACGGCCGCCCCATACGCCAGCTCACCCTTCATGGGCCGCCTTCCCGTCTCGCGCTCGCGCGCCGATGATGCCACGCGTCCGTGCCCCGTCCGGCGCCGGACGCGAAGATGGGCGGCGCCCGCTCACGCGGACACCGCCCATCTGGTCAGCCTGAGGCTCAGGCGAAGCGCTTGGCGTTCGCCTGCTCCGTCTGCTGGAACTGCTCGCCGTCGCGCTGAACCTGCTGGCCGATCTGCGTCAGCAGGATCTTCATGTCCGCAATCGCCTGGTTCCAGTTGCGCTGAGCGATCTGGTACGACTCGGACGCCGAACCCGACCAGTCCGAACGGAGCGGCGCGAGCGCGCGGTCCATGTCGGCCAGGTGGGACTCGATCGTGCTGGCGCCGGACGAGATGTCGGCCGCGGCGGTGGCGATGCCACCGAAGTTCGCCTTGAAGGTCATGATTCTCTCTCCCTAGGTTCCGGTCAGCCCAGACGGCTCTGAAGGTTGCTCATCGCCGACGCCGACGTGTCGTCGGACGTCGTGTAGCCCACCTGCGAGGACTTGAGGTTGGCCTCGAACGCGTCGAGGTTGTCGGTGATCTTCTTGGCCTGGGCGCGCCAGGCCTGCATGAGCGACGTGAAGGCCGTCGCGGCGGAACCCTGCCACGACGCGCCGATGCCGGCGAGCTTGCCCTCCAGCTGCGTGATGTCGGTGTTCAACTGAATCTTCGCCTGCGCGACGATCTGAGCGCCGCGCTCAATAGCACCATCTGCGGCGGAAACCTCGTTGGCCATATTCATCTCCAAGTTCTGGGGCGACGTATGTCACCCGGTCATGGACCCCTCGGATCCCCCCTACGGGAACCATCACCGGATGCCCGGCGACGCGACCCACCATACAGAGACGCCCAAGGCGGACCAATGGGTACCACTCCCCATCGGACGCGTCCCTATACTGAGTGCGGCGCTGGGACACAGGGGAGCGGATGAACGAACGCGACGGAGGCACCGCAGTGGCGGCGCCTCAGCTGCTGAAGCTCACGATCCAGTCAGGCGAACGCCGCGTGGACGTCGCGCTTCCCGGCGGGGTCCCCGTCGCCGAGATCGTGCCGTCGGTCGCGCAGCGCCTGCGGGTGCTCGACCCCGTCGACGCGCACGCCGGCTACTGGTTCGTGCGCTCGGACGGCGAGCGGCTCGACCCCGACCGCTCGCTCGTGGCGCAGCGGGTGCAGGACGGCGATGTGATCGCGCTGCAGGTCGGCGCCGACTCGACCCCGACCAAGACCTACGACGACATCGTCGAGGCCGTCGCCGACGTCGTCGAGGAGCAGGCGAAGCCCTGGACGCCCGCCGACACCGTGACCACCACGACCGTGACGGCGTCGGTGCTGCTGACCGTGGCGGCGCTGCCCGTGCTCGTCGCCGAGCTCGCGGGCGAGCACTCGCTCATCGCGCCGATCGGCACCGGGCTGGCCGCCGTCCTGCTGCTCATCTGCGCGACCGTGCTCGAGAAGATCGGCACACCGCCGCAGGCGCCGGTCGCCCTCGTGCAGGTCGCGGCCCTGCACGCGGCCGTCGCGGGGTTCACCGCCCTGGGCGTGGCTCCCGGCTGGGGCCTGCCGACCGCCCTGGCGGGCGCGGGCGCCGCCCTCGTCGGCGGCGTCGCCATGCTGCTCGTGTCCAAGCCGCGCGAGTACTCGCTCATCCCGCTCGTCGTCGGCGGCGTCATGGGCCTGGCGGGCCTCGTCGTCTTCCTCACCGGCGCCGCGCCGGCGTCGATCCTCGCGATCGCCCTCGCCGCCGCCGGCATGGCCGGCCTCGGCATTCCGTGGCTCGCCCTGGCCTCCACATCGCTGCGGGTCGCGTCGGCGCGCGACGACTCGGAGATCTACGCCGCGCCCGCGGAGGTCTCGCGCGCGCAGGTCGCCGAGCGCTACGCCATGGGCCACCGCTTCCAGGTCGCGCTGCGGATCGCGACGGGCGCGATCGCGCTGCTCGCCACCGCCCCCGTCGTCGCATCCGGCCTGCCGGGCCTGGCCCTGGCCGTCTTCACGTACGTGGCCCTCGTGCTGGGCGTGCGACAGGTGTTCTCGCGCGCCGACATCGTCGCGGTGACGGCCACCGCCATGGCCGGCGCCGTGCTCACGGTCTTCGTCGCCGTCACCGCGTTCCCCGATTGGAGCACCGGGCTCATCATCGTGCTCGCGGTCGTGGCCGCCGCCGTGATCGGGCTCGGGCTGCTCGCCCCGAAGAAGCGCCTCCGGCTCGACCGCGTCGCCGACCCGGCCGAGATCGTGACGATCGCGCTGCTGCCGCCGCTGGCGATCCTCGTGGGCGGGTGGTTCTGACGCATGGCGTCGAAGCAGGAGCTCATCCAGGCGCACCGCTTCAGCCGGCGGCGACTGCTGACGGCCTTCACGAGCGGCGCCCCCGGCGGGCGTGAGCTGGCGCCGGCGAAGCCGCTGCGCGGCGTGGTCGTCGGCCTCGCGCTGGCCGTGCTGACCGCGGTCGGCACCCTCGTCGTCGGCTCGTTCACGGGCACGCTCCCCGACGGCTGGAAGGACGCCTCGGTGGTCGTCGTGAAGGGCGAGGGCACGCGGTACGTCGCCATCAACGGCACCCTCTACCCCTTCCTCAACCTCGCCAGCGCCCGGCTCGCGACCGGATCGTCCGACATCCTCGAGGTGACGGCGGATCAGCTGGCCGGCATGCCACGCGAGTCCGCCCCGATCGGGATCGCCGACGCCCCCGACGCGCTGCCCGAGGCCGCGCGCCTGATCGACGCCGCCTGGACCTCGTGCGTCTCGGACGAGATCGGCCGCGCGATCGCGGGCGAGACCGTCTACGGCGAGGACGGCAACCCGATCGAGGCGGCTCCGTCCACCCGCATCGCGACAGCCGGCGTGCCCGGCACCGCCCCCGTCGCCGACATCGTGCTCGACCCGGCCGGCACCGCGTACTACGTGACCGGATCGATGCGGTACGAGATCCCCGCGCAGGTCGAGGCCATGAGCCTGGCCCTGCAGGTGACGCACCAGCCGCGCACCGTCAACGCCAACTGGCTGAACCTGCTCGACCAGGGCACGCCGCTGCGCGCCCTCTCGTTCGACCGCCTGGGTCAGCCTGCCGAGGACACGGACCTGCGGGTCGGGCAGATGGTGCAGACGCAGGACGCGGAGGGCGCCGTGACGGGCGACTACATCGTCACCGACAACTCGCGGCTCGTGCGCCTCAACGCGTTCGCGCGCGAGCTCGCCGCGATGTCGGTGAGCGAGGATCCGACGCTCCAGGAGCCGGTCACCATGAGCGTGACCGAGGCGGGACCGCTCATTTCGGAGGAGAGCGCGATCCCGGAGGACTGGCCCACCTACCTCGCGGCCCCGGCCGAGGGGGCGACGTGCGTGCGCATGGAGCCCTCGGAGTTCCCGGCGACCGACGGCGCCGAGGTGCTGCGCCCCACCGTGACGGTGAGCGCCGCTCCGGCCGACCTCACGCCCGGCCCCGTCGTCGAGCCCGGCGGCGGCGCCCTCGTCGACGCCGTGTCGGCCGGTGGCGGCGACGCCTTCGGCTACATCTCCGAGAACGGCGTGTACTTCCCGATCGCGACCTTCGCCGACGTCGAGCGGCTCGGGTACGCGCGCGATGACATCGTGATCGTCCCCGCCGGCTGGGCGCGGCTGTTCCCCATCGGCCCCGAGCTCAGTCAGGACGCCACGGGAGTGGTGGCCTCGGAGGGCTCGTGAGCCGGCGCGGGCCGATCGGCGCACTGGCCGTCGCCCTCGCCGTCGGCGGGCTCGCGGTCGCACCGGCGCAGCCGGCCGTCGCGCAGACCGAGGAGCCGTGCCTGCAGGCGCAGCCGCTCATCGAGGGCTCCGGCAACTCGCTCGTCGAGCGGCTGGGACTCGCGAAGGCCTGGCAGGTCACGCGCGGCGAGGGCGTGACGGTCGCCGTCGTCGACAGCGGCGTCGACGCCGACAACGCGCACCTGCGGGGCGCGCTCGCGGGCGGGCAGACGACGTTCGCCCCCGCCCCCGGCCAGAACCCGTCCGTCGACCCCGGATCGGACCTGTACGGGCACGGCACGGCGGCCGCCGGTCTCATCGCGGCGCGCAGGATCGACGGCTCCGACGTGGTGGGCGTGGCCCCCGCCGCGACCGTGCTGCCGCTGCGCGCGTTCCAGGTGCCCTCCACCGAGGACGACCAGAACGTGGGCCCCTCCGCCGCCTCGGTGGCGAACGCGATCCGGATCGCGGCCGATCAGGGCGCGCAGATCATCAACCTCTCGCTCTCGCAGGCCGCGCCGAGCGGCGAGATCCAGGGTGCGGTGCAGTACGCGCAGGACCGGGGCGCGCTCATCGTGGCCAGCGCCGGCAACCGCGGCACGAGCGAGGACGACGCCGACGGCGTGCGCTACCCCGCCGCGTACGACGGCGTGCTCGGCGTGAGCGGGGTGACCCTCGCCGGGGAGTGGGACTTCGGGGCGTCGTTCGCCGGCGAGCACGTGGACGTCGTGGCGCCGGGCCAGGGGCTGCTCGCGCCGTGGTGCGGTGGCGGCGACACGTCGCTGGGCGACGAGGTGTCGGCCAGCTGGGCCACCGCGGTCGTCTCGGGCATCGCGGCGCTCGTGGCGTCGGCGCACCCCGACGAATCTCCCGAGCAGTGGGCGCACCGGATCATGGCGACGGCGCTGCGGACCACGCCCGACGCGCGCAAGGACACCGTCGGCTGGGGCGAGGCGCGCCCCTACGAGGCCGTCGCGTTCGTCGACGACGGCGGCGTGCCCGGCCCGGACTCGCCCACGCACGAACGGCCGGCCGACGTCGTCATCGACGACAGCGAGATCCGCATCGAGGCGCCCCGCGATCCGCTCGCCGGCGCGAGGGAGATCGTGGCCTGGACGCTCGCGGGGGGCGTGGCCGTCTCGCTCACCGCGCTCGTCATCGGCCGCCTCGGCACGCGCCGCCCCGTCCGCCGCCGCTGAACGCGTTGTCCTTTTTTGATCTGCGCCGCTCGGGCACCCGCTTCGCGGGTGCCGCTCGCGTGCTCGCGCCGTCGCGTCCCGCGCCGGCGAGGCGGCGCTGCGCGCCGCATCGGCGGCCGCACGCTCGCGCTTCGCGCTCGCACAGTGACCGGTTGGTGTGGAGGGGCGCGCGAATCGGTTGAACTGATCGGTTGCTGAACGGAGCGGCGCAGCCGCGGAGATGAAGCGACCACCACAACCGTCTTGGACTTGCTGGGGTTCAGCGACCGTGGGGTTTCACCGTTCGGTTGAACTGATCGGTTGCGCCCGTCGGTTGCCGCGGCCGGGTGTAGCGGATCAGATGACGTCGGCGAAGGTGCGGTCCGGGGTGCCGAAGCGGTGGGCGGTGATCGAGATGGCCTGCTCGCGCAGGAACGGCAGCAGCTCGAGGCGGCCGGCCGTGGTGACCTCGCCCGCGTAGATCGCGAGGTCGGGGTCGCCGTGCACCGCCTCGGCGAGCGCGCCATGCAGGGCGCGCACGGACGTGCGCGGACCGATCAGGCGCACGCGCGGCGGGCGGGCGACGTCCGCCGCGCGCGGATCGACGAGGTCGACCAGCTGGGCCTCGGCGTCGTCCGCGTCGGAAGGCTGCGGTGCTCGCCTCGCCTCCGCGGCGTCGCCGCTGCGTTCCGCCACCGATCCGAGGTCCGCGGCCGACCCGGCGTCGGCGGCCGGGCGTGCCATCCGGGCGATCCAGTCCTCGTCCGACTCGACGTGAACCGGGATGCGCAGGTCGCCCAGCGCGCGGCGCACCGGCGCCGGCAGCCCCACCGGCAGGCTCAGCGTGAACGCACCGCCGGTGCGGATGCCCGCGATGAGCACGCGCAGCACCTCCTGCCGGCCGGCGTCGGCCGTCGCCCGTACCGCCACGGGCACCGGCCGGTAGCGGAACAGGTTGCGCTCCACACCGAGGCGCGAGACGTCCTTGATCCGGCCGAACTCGCGATCCCACGCGACCGCGTCCGACAGCGCCGCGCGACGCAGCCACTCGAACTCGTCGTAGCCGAGCGAGGGCTGGGCGGCCTCGATGAGCGCCGTGATGCGGGTGTCGAGCCCCCGAAGGTGGAGGTTGCGCCCCGCGGCGCCGCCGTTCGTCGCGCGCCAGTCGCCGAGCCCGATCAGGTAGTGCGGCCCGCCGGCCTTCGTGCCGGCGCCGACGGACGAGCGCTTCCAGCCGCCGAACGGCTGGCGCTGCACGATCGCCCCCGTGATGCCGCGGTTGACGTAGAGGTTGCCCGCCTCGACCCGGCGCAGCCACGCCGCCAGGTCCTCCGGATCCTGCGTGTACAGCCCGGCGGTGAGGCCGTAGTCGACGGCGTTCTGCAGGCGGATGGCAGCCTCGAGCGTGGGCGCGTGCATGACGCCGAGCACGGGGCCGAAGAACTCCTCGGTGTGGAAGCGGGAGCCGGCGCGCACGCCCACGCGGATGCCGGGGGTCCAGTACCGGCCGTCGCCGCCCGGCACCTCCTGCGGCTTCACGAGCCACTGCTCGCCCGCGTCGAGCGTCGTCAGCGCCCAGTGCAGCTTGCTCGAGGGCCGCGGCGTCTCGATGAGCGGCCCGACCTCGCTGAGGGGATCGGACGGCGGCCCCACGCGCAGCGAGCGCGTGGCGTCGACGAGCTGCCTCGCGAAGCGCTTGGAGCGACCGACGGGACCGACGAGGATCGCGAGCGACGCCGCCGAGCACTTCTGCCCCGCGTGCGAGAAGGCGCTGCGCACGAGATCGGCGGCCGCCAGGTCGAGGTCGGCCGACGGGGCGACGATCATCGCGTTCTTGCCGCTCGTCTCCGCCAGCAGCGGCAGGTCCGGCCGCCAGCTGCGGAACAGCTGCGCCGTCTCCCACGATCCCGTGAGGATCACGCGGTCCACGTCCGCGTGCGAGACGAGCTCGCGCCCCAGCTCGTCCTCGTCGAGGTCGACGAGCGCGAGCAGCTCGCGCGGGATGCCGGCGTCCCACAGGGCCTCCGCCACGACGGCCGCGCACCGCCGCGCCTGCGGGGCCGGCTTGAAGACGACGCCGGATCCCGCGGCGAGCGCCGCGAGCACACCGCCGGCCGGGATCGCGAGGGGGAAGTTCCACGGCGGCGCCACCACGGTCACGCGCGACGGCTCGAACCGGGCGCCCGGCACCGCGTCGAGCTCGGACGCGTTCGCCGCGTAGTAGTTCGCGAAGTCGACGGCCTCGCTCACCTCGACGTCGGCCTCGGCGAACACCTTGCCCGTCTCGGAGGCTGCCACCTCGATGAGGGCGCCCCGGCGCGCGTCGAGCGCCTGGGCGGCCCGGCGCAGCGCCTCGGCGCGCTCGGCGGCGGGGGTGGCGCCCCATGCCTCGCCCGCCGCTCGTACGCGCTGCACGATCCGCTCCAGCGCGTCGCGGTCGGTCACGCGCGCGGCCTCGACGGTCGCCGTGCCGGCCGTCGAGGCCGGCACCCGGGCGAGCACCTCCCGCGCCCACTCGCGGTTCTCCGGCAGCGCCGGATCCGTGTCGGGGGTGTTGCGGAAGCCGGGTGCCCCCGTGGCGTCGGCCGACTCCACCGCCTGGAACACGGCCGTCTCCACCCATGTGTCCTGCTCGAACCGGCGGTCGGGCTCGTCGTGCCCGCGTGCGATGTCGAGCACCGCCTGCGTCAGCTGCTCCTCGGCCGCGGGCGCGGCGTCCGAGGCCTCGGTCGCGCGGCGGCGGGCGCGGCGGTTCGGGCCCGTCGGCAGCGAGGGATCGACCGATCGGCGCACGGACGCCACGAACCGATCCCGTTCGCGCGCGAAGAGCGATCCGTCCTCGGCCATCCCGAACGCCGCCGAGAGGAAGTTCTCGCTCGAGGCGTTCTCCTCGAGGCGCCGCACGAGGTAGCTGATCGCCACGTCGAACTCGGCCGGGGCGACCACCGGCACGTAGAGCAGCACGGGGCCGACCGTGTTCGACACCGCCTTCACCTGGCCCTGCGCCATGCCGAGCAGCATCTCGAACTCGACGGCGCCCGCCACGCCGCGGCGGTTCGCGAGGTGCCACGCGTACGCGATGTCGAAGAGGTTGTGCCCGGCGACGCCCAGCTGCACCGCCCGCGTCCGCTCGGGGGTGAGCGCGGCGTCGAGGCAGCGCACGTAGTTGGCGTCGGTGTCGAGCTTCGAGGAGTAGGGGGCGAGCGGCCAGTCGTGCATCGCCGCGTCGACCCGCTCCATCGCGAGGTTCGCGCCCTTCACGAGGCGCACCTTGATGGGGGCGCCGCCGGCGTCGACGCGCGCGGTCGCCCAGGCGGTGAGCTCGTCGAGCGCCGGCAGGGCGTCGGGCAGATACGCCTGCAGCACGATGCCGGCGCGCAGCCGGCGCAGCTCGGGCTTCTCGAGCAGCCGCGTGAACACCGCGATCGTGAGGTCGAGGTCGCGGTACTCCTCCATGTCGAGGTTCAGGAACGTGCCGTTGCCCGCCGCGGTGAGGTACAGCGGCGTGAGCCGCTCGACGACGCGCTCGACGATCTCGTCGAACGCCCACATCGACAGGTGCGAGGCGATCGCCGACACCTTCACCGAGACGTAGTCCACGTCGTCGCGCTCCACGAGCGCGTGGATGCCCGCCAGGCGGTGCTGCGCCTCCTGCTCGCCCAGCACGGCCTCGCCGAGCAGGTTGAGGTTCAGCCGTGCGCCGCCCTGGCGGAGCCGCTCGATCGCCGGCCCCAGCTTCTCCGGGCGCGCGTCGACGATGAGATGCCCGACCATCGCGCGCAGCACGCGGCGGGCGAGGGGGATGACGGCGGCCGGCGCGATCGGCCCGACGGCACCGCCCGCGCGCACGGCCGCCCGCAGCGGCAGCGGCAGGAAGCCGGGGGCCAGCGGCGCGATCCTCGCGAGGTTGCGGGCCGCGGCGGTGAGGCTCTCCGGCCGCATCACCCCGTCGACGAAGCCGACCGTGAAGTCGAGCCCGTTCGGATCGCGCAGCACTCCCGCGAGGCGCTCCGCGGCCGGGTCCTGCTCGACCTCGGCGGCCTGCAGCACCCAGCGCCGGGCGAGGGCGACGGCCTCGTCGATCAGGTCGCTGTGCGGCGCGGCAGGCATGGGCCCAGCCTACGAGACGAGACCGATTTCGCTCCGTTCCCCGCATGGGGTTAGTGTCTGGCCATGGAAGCCACCGACGTGCTGATCCGCCCCATCCGAGACGTCGACGCCGAGGCGATGGGCCGTGTCCACGCCCAGGTGTGGCACGAGACCTACGACGGCATGGTGTCGAAGGCCACGCTCGAGGCCGTCTCGCCCAAGCGCCTGGCCGACCTGTGGACCCACTACGCGCAGCGCGGCCCCGAGCACCGCCACGCCGCGGCCCTCGTCGACGGCGAGATCGTGGGCTTCGCCGCCTCCGGCCCCGCCCGCGACGACGACGCGCCGGCGCCCCGCGAGCTCTACTTCGTGTACCTGCTCGACTCGTGGCACCGCAGGGGCATCGGCCGCGCCCTCTTCGACGCCGTGGTCGACGACGGCGAGCCGCTGTACGGCTGGATCGCGAAGAACTACCCGGGCGGCACCGGCTTCTACGAGAAGCGCGGCTTCCGGCTCGACGGCGTCGAGCGCCAGGAGCCCTTCCTGGGCGAGACGCTCACCGAGGTGCGCTTCTCCCGTGCCTGAGTCGATCCCCGGATCGCTGCAGGTCTGGGCGCTCGAGGGGATCGGCGAGGTCCGCGCGGGCGACGACCTCGTCGCCGTCATCGCCGCCGCCGCGGGCGACACCCTGCGCGACGGCGACATCCTGGTCGTCACGAGCAAGATCGTCTCCAAGGCCGAGGGCCGCTTCGTGCGGGCGGACGACCGCGAGGACGCCATCACCGCCGAGACCGTGCGGGTCGTCGCCGAGCGCACCTGGCCGAACGGCTCGCGCACGCGCATCGTCGAGAGCCGCCTCGGCATCATCGCCGCCGCCGCAGGCGTCGACGCGTCGAACACCCCCGAAGGGACGGTCCTGCTGCTCCCCGAGGATCCGGATGCGTCCGCCCGTGCGCTCGCGACCGGCCTGCGGCTGGGGCTCGGCGCCGAGGTGGGCGTGATCGTCTCGGACACCCTCGGGCGCGCATGGCGGGACGGCCAGACCGACCACGCGATCGGCGCCGCCGGCGTGCGCGTGTTCGAGGACCTGCGCGGCCAGGTCGACGCGCAGGGGCGCGAGCTCGCCGTCACGCTGCCGTGCGTCGCGGACGAGCTGGCCGCCGCCGCCGACCTCGTCAAGCGCAAGACGGCGGGGCGCCCCGTGGCGGTGGTGCGCGGCCGCGCCGACCTCGTGGGCCCGCTCGACCTGCCGGGCGCGCGCTCGATCGTCCGCCCCGCCGAGCGCGACATGTTCCACACCGGCGCGGAGGAGTCCTACGCCGCCGGCTACGCGGCCGGCGTCGCCGCGCGCGGCTGACCGCTCCCTGAGCCCCTCCCCGGCGCCGGATCGGGCCTTCCCGCGCCGGCGCCCCGCTGACAGACTGGCCGCATGGGTGCCATCGAGAACGCCAAGGTCACCGTCGTCGGGGCCGGAGCCGTGGGGTCGAGCAGCGCGTACGCCATGCTCATCCGCAAGGCGGCCCGCCACGTGGTGCTGTACGACATCGCCGCGCAGAAGGTCGAGGCCGAGGTGCTCGATCTCGCCCACGGCACGAGCTTCACCGGATCGAGCCGCATCACGGGCGGCTCCGACATCGCCGTGACGGCGGGGTCGCACGTCGTCGTCATCACGGCCGGCGCGAAGCAGGCGCCCGGCCAGACGCGCATGGACCTCGCCGCGACGAACGCGCGGATCATCGCCACGATGATGCCGCGGCTGCTCGAGGCCTCGCCCGACGCGATCTTCGTCATCGTGACGAATCCGTGCGACGTGCTCGCGGTGATCGCGCAGCAGGCGACCGGCCTGCCGCCGGAGCGGGTGATGGCATCCGGCACCGTGCTCGACACCTCGCGGCTGCGCGTGCAGCTGGCCGAGGCCGCCGGCGTGGCCACGCGGTCGGTGCACGCGCACATCGTGGGCGAGCACGGCGACACCGAGTTCCCGCTGTGGACGAGCGCCACGATCGGCCCCGTGCCGCTGCTCGACTGGCGCGCGCCGGGCTTCGACGGCTTCCGCCGCGAGGAGCTCGACGCCATCGCGATCGAGGTGCGCGACGCCGCCTACCGGGTGATCCAGGGCAAGGGCGCGACGAACTACGGCATCGGCCTGTCGGTGACGCGCATCGTGGAGGCGATCCTGGATGACGAGGGGGCCGTGCTGCCCGTATCGACGGTGCTCAGCGGCTTCCACGGCATCGACGGCGTCGCGCTGTCGGTGCCGTCGATCGTGAACGCGGCCGGCGCGTTCCCGATCCGCGAGACGCGCTTCGACGACGCCGAGCTCGAGCTGCTGCGCACGTCGGCCGCCGCCATCTCGCTCACGGCGCAGAGCGTCGCCGGCTAGGACAGCGCCGGTCGGACGTCGGTGTGGCCGAAGTCCTCCCCGACGAACAGCAGCTCTTCCCCCCGGGCGCGCGCGAGCGCGTAGCTGAAGCAATCGCCCAGGTTCAGCCGGGCCGGGTGCCCGCAGCCCCGACCGAAGTCGCGGTAGGCCTGCTGGGCGATGCGAGCATGGTCGGCGTCGAACGGCACGATCTCCACGCGCCAGAGCCGCAGCAGGTCGTCGGCGAGACGCTCGACGACCGGATTGCGGCGCCCGGCCAGCACGGCGGCCAGCTCCACCGAGGTCGCGGCCGACATCGACAGCCGTTCCGCGGAGAAGGCGGCCCGATCCACCTCCGACCACCCCTCCTCGCGCAGCAGCACGGCGAGGACCGCCGAGGTGTCGAGGATCATGCGGGCAGGCCGTTCTCGTCGTACAACTCCGCGCGGAGCGCGCCCGACGACGGCCACGCCTCCGTCTCCTGCCACACGCGCGACAGCAGCGTGTCGATCTCGCGGCGGCGATCCTGCTCGTCGGGCATCGGCTCGCCGGCGTCCAGGCGCTCGAGCTTCTCGCGCAGCGCCACCTCCAGGGCACTCACCTGCGTCGAGCCCAGCCGCGCGGCGAGCTCGCGGGCCAATGCGACGACCGCGTCGTTCTTGATGTTCAGGCTCACGGGTGCCATTCTACCCCGCGCCTTCTACCCGTCTACCCGTCTACCCTCGAGCTCAGCCGATTTCCCCCTTCGAGCCGCGCTCCCCGGTGTGCGACGGGTTCCCGGGCGACATCCGGGAGAATGGCGGGGTGACCACGCCCCGCCCGCGCCCCACCTGGATCCAGGCGCTGTCGGGTGTGTTCGCGGCGGCCGCGCTCGTCGTCCTCGCCTGGTGCGCCGTGTTCGCGGTGCGCGCGCTGCTGCCGACGGAGCCGATCCGCTCGTTCCTCGAGGCGTTCCCCGGCGATGCGCCACTGCCCGCCGACACGGCCGAGGGCATCCCGGCCTTCGTGTCGTGGACGCACTTCCTGAACGCGTTCTTCCTCGTGCTGATCGTCCGCTCCGGGCTGCGGTTCCGCTTCGAGAGCCGCTCGGGCGGGCTGTGGACCTCGCGGCGCGTGAGGCGCCGCCGCCTGTCGCTCGCGCTGTGGGGCCACCTCGCCGTCGACCTGCTGTGGCTCGCGAACGGCGTCGTGTTCGTCGTGCTGCTGTTCGCGAGCGGCCACTGGGTGCGCATCGTGCCGACGAGCTGGGAGGTGCTGCCGAACGCGGTCTCGGCGCTGCTGCAGTACGTGTCGCTGGACTGGCCCACGCACAACGGCTGGGTGCACTACAACGCGCTGCAGCAGCTGGCGTACTTCGCGATCGTCTTCCTCGCCGCGCCGGTCGCGGCGGTGACCGGCTGGCGACTCAGCGCGTTCTGGCCCGCGCGGCTCGACGGCCTGCTCTCCGCGCGCCTCGCGAAGGCCCTGCACTGGCCGACCATGCTCTTCTTCGTCGCCTTCACGGTCGTGCACGTCGGGCTCGTGCTCGCCACCGGCGCGCTGCGCAATCTCAACCACATGTACGGCGGCCAGGACGCCGTCAACTGGGTGGGGCTCGGGGTCTTCGCCGCCACCGTCGTGCTCATGGCGTTCGGCTGGTACGCGATGCGCCGCGACGACTGGATCGCGAAGGTCGCGGCGCGCTTCGGCGACGTGCGCCTGCTCGAGCGCTGACCCGAGTCAGCCGCGCGAGCGGGCCGCGAAGGCGGCGATCCGCTCGCGGGCCTCGGCGCGCTCGAAGGCCTCGCCGATCGTGCGGGCCTCCTCGTCGAGCTGCGCCGCGAACGACCGGCCGGGGCGCGAGCGCAGCAGCCGCTTCGCCTCGCCGAGCGCCCGCGAGGCACCGGCGGCCCACGCGCGGGCGACCTCCTCGGCCCGCGCGGCGACGCTCTCGGGCGCGACGACCTCGGCCACGAGGCCCCACTCGCGCGCCTCGGCCGCCGGCAGCAGCCGGTCGCCGAGCGCCAGCTGCAGCGCGCGCCGCTCGCCGACCGCGGCGGCCAGGTGCGCCGACACCGACAGGTCGGGCGTGAGGCCCACGGCCGCGTAGCCGCAGCCGATGCGGGAGTCCTCGCCCACCACGGCCCAGTCGCTGCTGAGCAGGATGCCGAGCCCGCCGCCCACGGTCGTGCCGTGCGCGGCGGCGACCACGGGGATCGCCGACTCGGTGAGGGCCAGGATGCCGCGGTTGATCACGCGGGCCAGCTCGCCCACCTGCGCGCCCGAGCTCAGCTCGGCCGCCATCGCGCGCACGTCGCCGCCGGCGCAGAACGCACGCCCGGCGCCCTGCAGGATGATCGCCCGCACGTCGTCGCGGCCGACCGCCTCTGCGGTGACCCGCTCCCACGCGCGCGCCATTTCGGCGTCGAACGCGTTGAGGCGATCCGGGCGATTCAGCGTGATGCGAGCGAAGCCGCCCTCGACCTCCAGCAGCACGGGTGCGTCCGACATGAGCTCTCCCTCGGCGTCATCGCCCGGCCGCGTCGCCGGGCGATTCCGAGCCTAGGCGATCACGCCCCGCCCGCATGCCGGATCAGGCGGTCGCGGCGGCGGCCTCGTCCTCTTCCGTCGCGACGAGCTGGCCGCACGCGCCGTCGATCTCCTTGCCGCGGGTGTCGCGGATCGTCGTGGGGATGCCGGCGTCGTTGAGGATGCGCACGAACTCGTTCTGCGCCGCCTTGGTCGACGCGTCCCACACCGAGCCGGGCGTCGGGTTCAGCGGGATCGGGTTCACGTGCACCCAGCCGCGGCCGCGGGCGTTGAGCTTCTCGGCCAGCATCGTCGCGCGCCACGGGTGATCGTTCATGTCGCGGATGAGCGCGTACTCGATCGAGACGCGGCGCCCCGTCCTGTCGAAGTAGGCGCGCGCGGCGTCGAGCACCTCGTCGACCTTCCAGCGCGAGTTCACGGGGATCATCTCGTCGCGCAGCTCGTCGTCGGGCGCGTGCAGCGAGAGCGCGAAGGTGACGGGGAGGCCCTCGTCCGTGAGCTTGCGGATCGCGGGGGCGAGGCCCACCGTCGACACCGTGATGCCACGCGCGCTCATGCCGAGCCCGTGATCCTTGTCGGTCATCACGCGCAGGGCGTGCATGACGCGGGCGTAGTTGGCCAGCGGCTCTCCCATGCCCATGAAGACGATGTTCGTGACCCGCTCGTCCGGGTGCTCGGCAGTGCCCAGGTGACCCTCGCGGATCAGCGCGTTCGCGCGCACGACCTGCTCCACGATCTCGGCGGCCGACATGTTGCGGGTCAGGCCCGCCTGCCCGGTCGCACAGAACGGGCAGTTCATGCCGCAGCCGGCCTGCGAGCTCACGCACAGCGTGATGCGGCCCGGGTAGCGCATGAGCACCGACTCGACGAGCGCGCCGTCGTGCAGCTTCCACAGGAACTTGATCGTGTTCCCGTCGTCGGTCTGCAGGCGGCGCACCTCGGTGAGCAGCGTGGGCAGCAGGCCGGCGACGAGCTCCTCGCGGCCGTCCTTCGGCAGATCCGTCATCGCGGACGCGTCGCTCGTCCAATGCTGGAAGTAGTGCGTCTCGAGCTGCTTGGCGCGGAAGCCGGGCAGGCCCAGCTCCTTCGCCTTCTCCACGCGCTGCTCCGGCGTGAGGTCGGCGAGGTGCACGGGCGGCTTGCCGCGCTTGGGGCTGGCGAACTGCAGCAGCGGGCGGCCGGTCTCGTCCTTGGCCTGCTGCCACCCCTCGGTGCGCGGCCGCACCTGGCGCACGGCGCCGGCGGTGCCGCGCGGCTCGTCGGCGCGCGTCGGGGTGGGGATCTCGGCCATGCCCCCAGGCTATCGGGCGCGCCCTGCGAGAACGCCCGTGCGGACCGCGCGCGCACGCCTGACTAGAATCGGCACGGCTCCGCGACCCGGAGCCCCGTCATCCGCCGCCGCAGCGATGCGGCCCCACCGTCCCCAACGAGGAGGACCATGTCCGTACCGCAGGATCAGACCCCCAAATGGAAGGTCATCGGCCCCGGCTTGGTGGTGGCCGCGACGGGCGTGGGCTCCGCCGACATGGTGGCCACCCTCGTGGCGGGATCGAACTACGGGTACGCGCTGCTGTGGGCCGTGGTCCTCGGCGTCATCCTGAAGATCGTGCTCGTGGAGGGCGCCGGCCGCTACACCGTGGCGACCGGCCGGACGATCTTCGAGGGCTGGCGCTCGCTCGGCCGCTGGCCGGTCTGGTATTTCGCGCCGTACATCGTCGTCTGGGGCGTCGTCTACGCGGCGAGCGCCATGAGCTCCACGGCGCTGCCGATCGCGGCGCTGGTGCGCGACGTGCCGGCGCTGCAGGGCACGGTCTTCACCGAGCTGTGGCCGTGGGCGATCCTCACGGGCCTGCTGGGCTTCGTGCTCGTCTGGTTCAACAAGTACAAGGTCTTCGAGAAGATCACCGCCACGCTCGTCGGCATCATGTTCGTGACGATCGTCATCCTCGCGGTCATCGCCGCGCCCAACGTGCTCCAGGTGCTCACGGGCCTCGTGCCGCTGCTGCCCGAGGGCGACAACTCGATCTTCTACACGCTCGGCCTCGCGGGCGGCGTCGGCGGCACCATCACGCTCGCCGCCTACGGCTACTGGCTGCGCGAGAAGGGCTGGGACAAGCCCCAGTTCATGCGCGTCATGCGCATCGACAACACCGTCGCCTACATCGTGACCGGCATCTTCGTCATCTCGATGCTCATCGTGGGCGTCGAGGTGGTGCAGGCCGCCGGTGTCGCGCTGTCGTCGGGCGACGCGGGCCTGCTCGACCTCGACACCGTGCTGCGCGAGCGCTACGGCGACTTCATCGGCGTCTGGTTCCTCATCGGCTTCTGGGCCGCGGGCTTCTCGTCGGTGCTGGGCGTGTGGAACGGCGTCTCGCTGATGTTCGCCGACTTCATGGGCAACGTCACGGGCAAGGGCTCGGCCCACCCCGACTCGCGCCTGAACGGCAAGTGGTTCCGCGTGTACCTGATCTGGCTGACCTTCCCCGCGATGCTGCTGCTGTTCCTCGAGCAGCCGATCTTCCTCGTGCTGCTGTACGGGGCCCTCGGCGCGCTGTTCATGCCGTTCCTCGCGATCACGCTGCTGCCGATCCTGAACACGGATCGCGTGCCGCGCGAGTTCCGCAACCGCTGGCACACGAACACCGCGCTCGTCGTCACGACGGTGGTGTTCGTCGCCCTGGGCGTCTACCAGCTGATCACCGCGCTCACCCCGCTCTTCGGCGGCTGACCCCTCCCTCCTCCTCCGCCGAACCCGCCCTCGTTCGCCGAACCCGCGCCCGATCCGGGGCGGGTTCGCGGATCGGGCGCGGGCTCGGCGGGGTGGACGCGGTGGCATCATCGGGGGATGAGCGTTCCGCTGCCCGGCATCGACGTGCCCGAGCGCGTCCGTGCGCTCGCCGGCCCCGGCCCCGTCGAGCCGGTGTGGCGGAACGTGCTCGGCGGGCTCACGTTCCGCGCCGGCGACCGGTACGTGAAGTGGGCGCCGCGGCGCCCGGGGCTGGATCTGCCGCGCGAGGCGGAGCGGCTGGCGTGGGCCGGGCGGTTCGTGCGCGTGCCGCGCGTGCTCGCGCACGGGGCGACCGGCGACGAGCAGTGGCTCGTGACCGAGGCGATCCCGGCGTGGTCGGCGGTGTCGGAGTGGGGCTTCGCGAATCCGGCCGAGGCGGTGCGGGCCGTCGGCGCGGGGCTGCGGGCGATGCACGACGCCCTCCCCGTGGCCGAGTGCCCGTGGGACTGGGGCGTGCCGGCACGGATCGCCGCGGCCGCCGAGCGCGGCACCGTCGTGCCGCCCGAGCTGCGCGATCCGCCGCCGATCGACCGGCTCGTCGTCTGCCACGGCGACGCGTGCTGCCCGAACACGCTCGTCGACGAGCGCGGATGGGCGGCGCACGTCGACCTCGGCAGCCTCGGCGTGGCCGACCGCTGGGCGGATCTCGCGCCGGCCGTGTGGAGCGCGGGGTACAACTTCGGGCCCGGCTGGGATGGCGCGCTGCTCGAGGCGTACGGCGTGGACCCCGACCCGGCCCGGTTGGACTACTACGACCGGCTCTGGCACGCGACCTGACCCGCGCGCCCGGCCCGGCCGCGCGTTAGCCTCGACGGATGGCCGAGGAGCACCCCGCGACGATCGCCGAGCGGGTGGATCGCGAGCTCGAGATCAAGAGGTCGCGGTTCCTCTGCCACCTCGCGCCGGTGGCGTCGGTCGCCGAGGCGGACGCGTTCATCGCGGGGATCCGCCGGGAGTTCTGGGACGCGCGGCACAACTGCGTCGCGATGATCACGGGCGTGCGCGGCGAGCACGCGCGCTCCTCCGACGACGGCGAGCCGTCGGGCACGGCCGGGGTGCCAATGCTCGAGGTGCTGCGGCGGCGACGGATGACGGATGTCGTGGCCGTCGTGACGCGCTACTTCGGCGGCGTCAAGCTGGGCGCCGGCGGCCTCGTGCGCGCGTACGGCCAGGCGGTCTCGGACGCGCTCGACGCGGCGCGCATCGTGCATCGCCGCTCCCTCACCCGCGTGCGGATCGACGCGCCGCACGCCGACGCCGGCCGGCTCGACAACCTCCTGCGCGACTGGGCGCACGCGCACGACGCGGTCCTCGATCCGCCGGAGTACGGCGCCGTCGCGCAGCTGACGGCGTGGGTCCCCGCCGCCGCGCTCGACGCCCTGCGCGCCGACCTGGCGGCCTGGACCCTCGGGGCTCTCGCCCCCGCGGTGGGCGAGGAGCGCGTCGTCGACGTGCCGGACTGACCTGCCGCCTCCTGCGCCGAACCCGCCACCGCTCAGGACGGGCCGAGGATGAAGTTCCAGGAGCCGGTGACGACGGCCGCCGCGACCGCGATGCCCGAGATGAGGGCGCCCGCCGCGATCAGCGCCCACTCGCGCGCACCCCACGGCGACGTGCGCGCCCAGGTCCGCTCGACGGGCGCGCCGAAGCCCCGCGCCTCCATCGAGGTCGCGAGCGTCGACCCGCGCCGGATCGCCAGCACGACGAGCGCGAACGCCATCCCGAGCACGCGCCGCACCCGGCCGGTGTCGGCCACGCCGCGCGCGCGGCGCGCCACCTCGAGCTCGCGCCAGTCGTCGACGAGCAGCCCGATGAGGCGCATGCCGCCCAGGGCGCCGAGCACGAAGCGGGCCGGCAGCCGCACCCGCTGCGATAGCGCGTCGGCGAGGTCGGTGGGATCCACGGTCGCGAACAGCGCGATGCCGGGCAGCGCGATCGCGAGCACGCGGAAGACGGTGGCGACGGCGAGCGCGAGCGAGCCGTCGGTGATCCGCACGAACAGCCACTCCACGTGCACGGCGCCGTCGGCCTGGCCGTACAGCGCGATCGTGACCCCGGCGAGCGGCGCGGCGATCCACACCGGCAGCGTGCGCATCCAGAACTGCCGGCTCGTCAGACCGGCCGCGAGAAGCAGCGGGATCTCGAGCGCGAGCGCCACGGCGGCCGAGACCCAGTCGATCGTGAAGACGAGCGGGAACGCGATGACGAGCGCGGCGGCGAGCTTGGCGGCGGGATTCGCCCCCGCGATCGGGCCCCTGGCCCGCGGCGGCGCCGGCATCATCATCGGCGCGCTCCCGTGAGCGCGAGGCGGCGCGCGTGGAGGGCCTGGAGCACGTCGGCGTCGTGCGTGACCGCGACGATGCCCGCGCCCGGATCGTCGCCGGCGCCGTCGCGCAGCGCGGCGATGATCGCGACCAGCTCGGCCCACGTGCGCGCGTCCTGCCCGAACGTCGGCTCGTCGAGCACCATCACGCGCGGGCGGGTCGCGAGCATCGCCGCGACCGTGAGACGCCGCTTCTCGCCCCCGGAGAGCGTGTGGGGGTTGGCCTCGGCGAACGCCGACAACCGCAGGCGCTCGAGCAGCTCGCCCACGCGCGCGGCGATCTCGGCCTCGGGCAGGCCGAGCGCCCGCGGCCCGACCTCCAGCTCCCGGCGCACCGTCGTGGCGAGCAGCTGGTGCTCCGGCGACTGCAGCACCGTGCCGATGCGGGTGAGCAGCTGGCGCGACGTCCAGCGGATGGGCGCCGGCCCGGCGTCGCGGGCCACCCCGGCGGCCGCGCGCACCTCGCCGTCCGCGGGCGGCAGGAGGCCCGCGAGCGTGCGACCGAGCGTCGACTTGCCCGCACCGTTGGGGCCGATGATGCCGAGCACCTCGCCCGCGCGCACGTCGACGTCGAGGGGGCCCGCCACGGCGCGGCCGCGCACGCGGGCGACCTCGAGCGCCCGACCGGCGACGAGCACCTCGCCCGGGGCGGATGCGGGGGGAGCGGGATGCCGGGGCGGGATGCCGGGCACCCAGACACCGCGCGCGGTGAGCTGCGCGCCGCGCGCCCCGAGGACCTCGGCCGGCGGGCCGTCGGCGATCACGCCCGGCTCGTCGTCGTCCGCCCCGAGCACCACGATGCGGTCGACGACCGGCAGCCACACGTCGACGCGGTGCTCCACGACGACGAGGGTCGCGCCCGTGCGGTCGAGCACGCGCCCGACGGCGTCGCGCACCTCGGCGACGCCCGCGGGGTCGAGATTGGCGGTGGGCTCGTCGAGCAGCAGCAGGCCCGGCCGCATCGCGAGCGCCCCGGCCAGCGCGAGCCGCTGCTTCTGCCCGCCCGACAGGGCGGACGTCGAGCGGTCCAGCGGCACGTCGAGCCCGACGAGCTCGAGGGCGCTCCGCACGCGCGACCAGATCTCGTCGCGCGGCACCCCGAGGTTCTCGCAGCCGAACGCGACGTCGTCGCCCACGCGCGCGAGCACGGCCTGCGCGTCGGGATCCTGCTGCACGAGCCCCACCCGCCCGCGGGCGGACGCGGGCTCGCGCCCTTCCACGCGCAGGAAGCCCTCCTGTTCGCCCTCGTCGTCGCCGCCCAGCACGCCCGCGAGCGCGTGCAGCAGCGTGGACTTGCCCGATCCGCTCGCCCCGAGCAGCAGCACGCGCTCGCCCGGCGCGATGCGCAGATCGAGCCGACGCGCGGCCCAGCGCAGCCGCGTCGCGTACCGCCAGCCCCAGCCCGCCGCCTCGACGGCGGCGGGCACCGTCGAGGAGGCGGGCATCGGGCCGGGCGTCGGCGCGCTCAGACGCGCTTCCCGGCCGCGCGGCCGGCGGCGAAGCGGTTCAGCGCACCGGTCGCGGCGAGCCCCCGCACGATCGCCCAGCCGCCGAGGCCGGCGATGACGAGGCCCGAGACCGTCGTGGACGCGATGTAGACGGTCGTGAACAGCGCGTCCGCGCCGGGGTACCAGCTGATGCGGTCGTTGATGCCGCCTCCGAGGCCGGCACCCGCGCCCGCGAGGAGCGCGACGGGGAGGCGGAACGAGGCGTAGAGGAAGACGGCGAAGATCAGCTCGGCGCCGAGGCCCTGCACGAGGCCGGACACGATGGTGAGCGGGCCCCACTGGTTGCCGACGAGCGCCGAGATGACCGCCGCGAGCAGCTCGGTGTACAGCGCCGCGCCGGGCTTGCGGATGACGAGGCCGCCGATCACGCCGGCGATCAGCCACGGGCCGGCCAGCAGGCCGCCCAGACCGGGCAGCAGCGCGCCGATGAGGTCGCCCGGCAACTCGTAGCCGACGTTCCAGATCAGGAAGATCACGGAACAGGCGACGCCGATGACGCTGGCGACGACGATGTCGACGACCCGCCAGGTGAAGCGGCGGGACGGTGCGCCCGAGGCGGTCTCGGGCACGGACGTGGACGTGTTCATACTTTCTCCTCCCTGCGCCGGCATGATCCGGATCAGGTTCGACGGTCGAAGCGCGGATCGCTTCCTCTCAGCCCGGCTCGCCGGACTCCCGTGTGATGTGTGCGACCAGTGTAGATCCCCCGCAGGGGTGCGAGCGGCCGCGGGGCTCGACCGACCGGGTGCCCGGGCGCAGCCGGCACCTTCAGCGCCGTTGCAGGGGACGCGCCGCAGCCGCGGTACCGTAGGACCGTGACCCCCGACGATCTGCCCCGGGCGACGTCGGCCGCGGAGCTCTCCCCCGAGCCCGGTCCCCTCGATTCGCGGCCGTCGCACCTGTCCCGGCGGGCGATGCGCGAAGCGCGCCAGCGCGAGCTTCGCGCGCGCGAGAGCGCGCCGCCCGTCGCCGCACCGCCGGTGCTCGCGCCGCCCGCCGAGGAGCCCGCTCCCGGCGCGAGGCGGGGTCTGTTCGGCAAGCGCGCCTCCGCCGCGCCGCCCGCCACCCCCGCCCCCGCCCCGCTCCGCGAGGCGGCGTTCGCCGCGCCCGCGACGGCCGGCGGCGTGGCACCTGGCCCGGCCGAACCCGCGTCACCGGCGGGGCAGCCGCGGACCGCGGTCCTGGATCCGTCGGACGCTCCCGAGCCGGCATCCTCCCCCGAGTCGCCGTCCGTCCCCGAGCCCGTGGCCGCGCCGCGCGCCGATGACCTCACCGCGCTGGTCCCCGCGCCGACGGGTCCGGACGTGCCGCCGCTGCGGTACGCCGCCGAGGGCGAGCCCCTGCCCGTGCCGGGCGATGGGCCCGCACCCGCTCACGCTCCCCGCGCCCTCGCGTGGGTCGACCCCGAGGCCGTGGCCGTGCGGTCGTCGACCGCGGCGTTCTCGACCGCGCCGCACCGGGCCGTGACCGGACCCGACCTGCTGCCACCGCGCCGGAGCCGCACGCTCTCGGCGCTCGCGCCCGTCGCGACGGCCGGCGTGCTCGCGGCCGGGTACGTCGCCACGTGCGTGCTCTGGCCCCTCGATGCCGTGGCCCCGACGGTGACGGCCCAGCAGGTCGCCGTCGCGCCCGCCGCACCGCTCACGGTGGACTGGCCCGCCGCGGGCTCCGCGGCCGTCGCGCCGGTGGGCCTGCTCGACCGTGCCGCCGCCGATTCGAGCGCCTCGCTTCCGATCGCGAGCATCACCAAGCTCGTGTCGGTGCTCATGATCCTCGAGAAGCAGCCGCTCGCCCCCGGTGAGGAGGGCCCTTCCTACGGCTTCACGTGGAGCGACTACCGCGACTACCTCGACAACTACCTGTGGGCGGGCCAGTCCTCGCTGGACGTGCCCGTCGACGGCTCGCTGACGCAGTACCAGATGCTCGAGGGCATCCTGATGGGCTCCGCGAACAACTACGTCAATCGCCTCGTCGCGGAGATCTGGGGATCGAACGAGGCCTTCGCCGCCGAGGCCGCCGAGTGGCTCGCGGCACACGGGCTCGCGCACACGACGATCGTCGAGCCGAGCGGGATGGATCCCGCGAACACCGCCACGGCCTCCGACGTGCTGCTGCTCGGCCAGCTCGCGCTGGAGAACCCCGTCGTCGCCGAGATCGTCGCCAAGCAGGAGACGACCCTGCCCGGCAACGCGGAGCCGGTGAGGAACTCGAATCCGCTGCTCGGCGAGGAGGGCATCGTCGGCATCAAGACCGGCACCCTCGACGAGTGGAACCTCGTCTCCGCGAAGCGCGTGGACGTCGACGGCGAGAGCGTGACGCTGCTCGCCGCGGTGCTCGGCCAGCCCGATGCCGAGGCCCGCACGAACGCGAGCCGCCAGCTGCTCGACGCGGCCGTCGCCTCGTTGCAGCCGACCACCGTGGTGCCCGCCGGCACCGTCGTCGCCTCGGTGCGGACAGAGTGGGGCGCCGCGGCCGACGTCGTCGCGGCCGAGGATGCCTCGCTCGTGCTGTGGAACGGCGCCGTCGCACCCGTCGAGCACGCCGTCGGCGACGTGCTGGGCGAGCTGAGCGGCGACGCCGTGGGGGAGCTGACGGCGACCGGATCGTTCGCGACCGAGACCATCGCGCTCGAGCTGTCGGACGACATCGGCGTGCCGAGCCTGGGCTGGCGCCTGACCCATCCGCTCGACCTGCTCGGCCTGCGCTGAGCGGCGGCCTGCGCTGACCAGCCGCCTCCGCTGAGCCGCCTGCGCTGATCGGCCTGCGCTGAGCGGCGAGGCCGACGGCGCGGCGCCGGCCCCGCCCGATCAGGCCTGGGCGGCCGGCGCCTCCTCGACGTCGACGGCGGCGTGCTCGAACTGGCTCTGGTACAGGCGCCAGTACGCGCCCTCCCGGGCGATCAGCTCGTCGTGGGTGCCCTGCTCCACGATCGCGCCGTGCTCCATCACGAGGATGAGATCGGCGTCGCGGATGGTCGAGAGGCGGTGCGCGATGACGAACGACGTGCGCCCCTGCCGCAGCGCCGCCATGGCCTTCTGCAGCAGCAGCTCGGTGCGGGTGTCGACGGAGCTCGTCGCCTCGTCGAGGATCAGCACCTGCGGGCGGCGCACGAACGCGCGCGCGATCGTGACGAGCTGACGCTCGCCCGCCGACACGTTCGCCGCGTCCTCCTCGAGGACCGTGTCGTAGCCGTCCGGAAGCGAGTGCACGAACCGGTCGACGTAGGTCGCCTCGGCGGCCTGCTGGATCTCGTCGTCCGACGCCGCCTCGTTCCCGTAGCGGATGTTGTCGCGAATCGTGCCGGCGAACAGCCACGGGTCCTGCAGCACCATGCCCGTGCGCGAGCGCAGATCGGCCCGCGTCATCTCGCCCGTGTCCTGCCCGTCGAGCAGGATCGCGCCGCCGTCGAGCTCGTAGAAGCGCATGAGCAGGTTCACGAGCGTCGTCTTGCCCGCGCCCGTGGGGCCGACGATCGCGACGGTGTGCCCCGGCTCCACCCGGAACGACAGGTCGCGGATGAGCGGCTGGTCCGACGAGTACGAGAACGTCACATCGCGGAACTCGATGACGCCGCGGCCGTCGGCCGGGGCCGTCGGCGCGTTCTCGGCGTCGGGCTCCTCCTCGTCCTCGTCGAGCAGGGCGAACACCCGCTCGGCCGAGGCCGTGCCCGACTGCACGACGGGCAGCATGCCGCCCAGCTCCGTGAGGGGCTGCGTGAACTGCTGGGAGTACTGCACGAACGCCTGCACGTCGCCGATCCGGATCTGCCCGCTGGCCACCATGATCCCGCCGAGCACCGCGATGCCCGCGTACGTGAGGTAGCCGACGAACTGCATCGACGGCATCATGATGCCGGAGAGGAACTGCGCCTTGAACGAGGCGCCGTACAGCTCCTCGTTCTCGGCCTGGAACGCCTCGGACACCGCCTTCTCGCGGCCGAAGACCTTCACGAGCGCGTGGCCCGAGAACGACTCCTCGACGCGCGAGTTGAGCCGGCCGACCTTCTTCCACTGCGTCTGGAAGGCCTTCTGCGACTTCGGCCCGATGACGCCCATGATCACGCCGATGAGCGGGAGCGAGACGAGCGCCACGAGCGCCAGCTGCCACGAGATCGAGAACATCATGCCGACGACGCCGACGACCATCAGCAGCGACGTGATGGCGCCCGACAGCGACTGCTGCAGCGTCTGCGTCATGTTGTCGACGTCGTTCGTGACGCGGCTGATCAGCTCGCCGCGCTGCACGCGGTCGAAGTAGCGCAGCGGCAGCCGGTGGATCTTGGCCTCGATGCGCTCGCGCACGCGGAACATGGTGCGCACCATGACGACGTTCATGATGTAGCCCTGGACCCATTGCAGCAGCGCGCTCACGACGTACACCGCGATCGCCCACATGACGACGGTGCGCAGCGCCTCGAAGTCGATGCCGCTGCCCGGGGTGAAGCTCTGCATGGCGGCGACCATGTTGGCGAAGTCCTGCTGGCCGGCGGCCTCGAGCGCCTGCACGACCTGCTCCTGCGTCATGCCGGCGAACTGGTCGCCGATGAGCAGGCCCACGGCACCCTCGAACACGACGTTGGTGGCCTCGCCGAGGATCTTCGGTCCGGCGACGGCGAGCACCACGCCGACGGCCCCGAGCAGGGTCGCGAGGGCGAACACCCACGCGTACGGCTTCAGCAGCCCGATGAACCGCAGGAAGCTCGGCCAGAAGTTCTGGGGCTTGCCGCCCAGCGCGCCGGGCTCGAACCCGCCGGAGGCGATCATGGCCTCCTGCGCCTCGAGCTCCTCGGTCCGCTCGTCGGTCGTGCTCACGAGGCCACCCCCATCTGCGACTCGACGATCTCTCGGTAGGTCTGGCTCGCCTCGAGCAGCTCCTCGTGGGTGCCGACCCCCACCATGCGGCCGTCCTCCAGCACGACGATCCGGTCGGCGTCCGTGATCGTCGACACGCGCTGCGCGACGACGATCTTCGTCACCCGCGGCAGCTCGCGCCACAGCGCCTGCCGCAGCCGGGCGTCGGTCGTGAGGTCGAGGGCCGAGAACGAGTCGTCGAAGACGAGGATGTCGGGCTGGTGCACGATGGCCCTGGCGATCGCGAGGCGCTGGCGCTGGCCGCCCGAGACGTTCGTGCCGCCCTGCGAGATCGGGCTGTCGAGCTGCTCGGGCTTCTCGCGCACGAAGTCCGCCGCCTGGGCGATCTCGAGCGCGTGCCAGAGCTCCTCGTCGGTGGCGTCCTCGCGCCCGAACCGCAGGTTCGAGGCGATCGTGCCGCTGAACAGGAACGGGCGCTGCGGCACGAGGCCGATGCCCTGCCACAGCGCGTCGAGGTCGGCCTCGCGCACGTCCACGCCCTGCACGCGCACCGTGCCGGCCGTCGCGTCGAACAGGCGCGGGATGAGCGACACGAGCGTGGTCTTGCCCGCGCCGGTCGATCCGATGATCGCCACCGTCTCGCCCGGCGCCGCCGAGAACGAGATGCCCTGCAGCACCGGCTGATCGGCGCCCGGGTACGTGAACGCGACGTCGTCGAACTCGACCGTGCCGGGGAGGGGCATCTCGCGCACCGGGTCGGCGGGCCGCACGAGGGTGCTCTCGCTGTCGAGCACCTCGCCGATGCGGTCGGCCGAGACGGACGCGCGCGGGATCATGATCGCCATGAAGCTCGCCATCATGACGCCGCCGAGGATCTGGCCGACGTACTGCATGAAGGCGAAGATCGTGCCGATCTGCGTGTCGCCCGTGTTCACCTCGAACGCGCCGAACCACACGACGGCCACGACCGTGACGTTCAGCACGAGCACGACGAGCGGGAACATGAGCACGAACAGCGAGCCGACCTTGCGCCCGACGACCATGATGTCGACGTTCGCGAGCCGGAAGCGCTCCTCCTCGATCGCCTCGCGCACGAACGCCCGCACGACGCGCACGCCCGTGAGCTGCTCGCGCATCACGCGGTTCACCGCGTCGAGCCTGCCCTGGTAGGTGCGGAACAGCGGCACCATCCGCCAGATGATCAGGCCGGCGAGGATCAGCAGCACGGGGATCGACACCCCGAGGATCCAGCTGAGCCCCACGTCCTGGCGCAGCGCCATGATGATGCCGCCGATGGCCATCATGGGCGCCATCACGAGCATCGTGGCGCCCATCATGGCCAGCATCTGCACCTGCTGCACGTCGTTCGTGTTGCGGGTGATGAGCGATCCGGCGCCGAAGTGCGACACCTCGCGCTCGCTGAACGCGCTGACGCGCTCGAACACGTCGCGCCGCACGTCGCGGCCGACGCCCATCGCGGCGCGCGCGGCGCAGAACGTCGCGATGATGCCCGCGACGATCTGGCCCAGCGCGACGAGCAGCATGAGCAGGCCCGTGCGGACGATGTAGCCGACGTCGCCCTGGGCGACGCCCTGATCGATGATCGCGGCGTTCAGGGTGGGCAGGTAGAGGGCGGCGAGCGCCGAGGCGAGCTGCAACACGAGCACGCCGACGAGCATGAGGCGGTATCGCCTCAGGTAGCGGACGAGGAGCTTTCCGAGCACGGGTTCTCCGGATCACAGAAGAGAGGCGTGCCCGAACGGAGCACCGTCCGATCGTGCCACGGACCACCGACATCCGGTACCCGGGGAACCCCCGCGTCCGCTCGAGGCGGAACCCCTCAGACGAGGCCGAGCTCGCGCGCCACCGTCTCGAGGCCCGCGAGCGGCTCGTCGCCGAGCATCTGCACGCTCACGTGGTCGGCGCCCGCGTCGAGGTGGGCGCGCAGGCCCGCGACCACCGCGTCGGCCGTCGTGGGCGCGACGAGGTCGATGAGCCGGTCGGTGCCGAGATCCGCGAAGTCCGCCGGATCCACCCCGAAGCGGATGAGCGCGTTGACGTAGTTCTCGAGCCCGAAGTAGCGGCGCAGGTAGCGACGGGCGATGTACCGGCCCCGCTCCTGGTCGACGCCGACGACGGCCTTCAGCTCGGGCGCGAGCAGCGGCTCCGCGCCCAGCACCTCGCGCGCGTGCGCCGTGTGGGCGGGCACGGTGAGGTACGGGTGCGCGCCGAGCGTGCGCTCGCCGGCGAGCGCGAGGGTGCGATCGCCCAGCGCGGCGAGCAGCAGCTGGTCGCGCGGCACGCCCTCGCCCTCGAGCACGTCGAGGTACTCCCGCAGCGCGGTCAGCGGGCGCACGCGCTCCGGCGTCACCTCGCGGTGGCCCGATCCGATGCCCAGCACGAAGCGGCCGGGGTGGCGCTCCTCGATGCGGCGGAAGGACGCCGCGACCGGCCGCGCCTCGTCCTTCCAGATGTTGACGATGCCCGTCGCGACGACGATCCGCTCGGTCGCGTCGAGCGCCCGCTCCACGACCTCCAGGTCGGCCGCCGGACTGCCGCCGATCCAGAGCGTGCCGTAGCCGAGCCGCTCCACGCCCGCGGCGAAGTCGGCGTCGACGCCCGACTCCCACCGCCACACGCCGTAGGTCCCGAGGTCCTGCTTGCTCGTCATGCTCGTCCTCCTCCTGGCTTGCGGTCTTCTGCTTGCGGTCCGCCCTACTCGCCGGGCACGCGATCCCACAGTGGCTGCGGCGCGCGATGCGCGAACGCCTCGTCCACGTGCCGCCGCGTCACCTCGGCCAGCGTGGCCGGGTTCCAGCGCGGGTCGCGGTCCTTGTCCACCACCTGCGCCCTGATGCCCTCGGGCATGTCGGGCTGCGTGCGCACGAAGTACGACACGAGGTGGTACTCCTGCTCGATCGCGGCGTTCAGCCCGGGCAGCTCGCGCGCGCGGCGCACGGCGCGCAGGGTGACCTCGAGCGCGAGCGGCGCGCGCCGCTCCAGCTCGGCGAGGGCCGCGGCGGGCGTGATCTCGCCCTCGCCCTCGCCCATGCCGCGCAGGCGGTCCATGATCTCCGTCACCGAGCCGGCCGAGAACGCCTCGTCGATCCACGGCCGCGCGCGCTCGACGGGGCCCGCCTCGGGGGACTCGTCGAAGAGCAGCACGAGCTCGTTCGGCGTGCCGGGATCGGCGCGCGTCTCGAGCGCGTGACGCAGGTCGCCCAGGTGTGCGGAGGGCACGAGGTGGTCGGCGAAGCCGCAGTGGATCGCGTCGCCCGGCCCCATCGTCCAGCTCGTGAGCGCCAGGAACTCGCCGAGCCGGCCCGGCGCGTGCGACAGCAGCCACGATCCGCCCACGTCCGGCGTGAAGCCGAGCCGCGTCTCGGGCATGGCCAGCCGCGAGCGCTCGGTCACGACCCGCACCGACGCGTGGGCCGAGAGCCCGATGCCGCCGCCCATCGTGACGCCGTCCATGAACGCGACCACCGGCTTCGGGTACGCGCCGATGAGCGCGTTGGCCCGGTACTCGGCGAGGAAGAAGGCGTCGACGGACGCGAGGTCGCCGGACGCGATGCCCTCGCGCAGCGCGCGCACGTCGCCGCCGGAGCACAGGCCCCGATCCCCCGCGCCGTCGATGAGGACGATCTGGACGTCCGGTTCGTCGCGCCAGGCGCGCAGCGTCGCGAGGATCGTCTCCACCATGCCGACATCGACGGCGTTGATCGCCTCGGGGCGGTTCAGCGTGAGGCGGCCGACGCCGCCTGCGGTGCGGACCAGGACGCGGTCGGGGCTGTCGGTGGCGCTCACGTCGGCCACGTTACCGGGGCGACGGCGAGCCGGCGCCGCTGATGGTCGGGGCGCCGCGCGCGGGCCGCGGGCCCGTCGATCCGGTATTCCCCCGGTCCATCCGCCAAGATAGAGGTGAACGCTTCATGACGAGAGGGGCCGCATGGCCGACGGGAAAGTGCTCGAGTTCACCGGGGTGACGAAGGTCTTCGGCGACGTCGCCGCCGTCTCCGACCTCACCGCACGGATCGAGCCCGGTTCCGTTACCGCCTTCCTGGGGCCGAACGGCGCCGGCAAGACGACCACCCTGCGCATCCTGCTGGGGCAGCTCAAGCCCACGAGCGGGCAGGCCACCATCGGCGGCACGCCCTACGCGCGCATCTCCGCTCCGGCCCGCACGGTCGGCTGGGTGGGCGAGTCCGAGATGGGCTTCCGCCCCCGCCGCACCGCCGTGCGCCACCTCACGTCGATCGCGAAGTCGGCCGGCGTCCCCACCGCGCGCGTGCGCGAGGTGCTCGACCTCGTGGGCCTCGCGGATGTGGCCGACATGCGGATCGGCGGCTACTCGCTCGGCATGCGCCAGCGCCTGAGCGTGGCGCAGGCCCTGCTCGGCGACCCCGGCGTGCTCGTGTTCGACGAGCCCGCGAACGGTCTCGACCCCGAGGGCATCCGCTGGATGCGCCTGCTCATGCGCAGCCTGGCCGACGAGGGCCGCACGGTGCTGATGTCGTCGCACCTGCTCAGCGAGGTGCAGCAGATCGCCGATCGCATCCTGATCATGTCGAACGGCAACCTCGTGTTCAACGGCGGCATCGAGCAGCTCGCCGAGGTCGAGGCGCCCGTCGTCGCGGTGGACTCGCCCGACCGCGCCGCGCTCTCGGCCCTGCTGCGCGAGCGCGGCTTCGACTGCGAGGTGCTGCGCTCGGGCGTGAACGTGCGCGGCGCGACCGCCGAGGAGATCGGCATGCTCGCCGCATCGGCCGGCATCCCCCTGTCGACGCTGCACCAGCGCACGCCGAGCCTGGAGGACGTGTTCCTCGACCTCGTGAGCGGCCGCCGCTCGCAGCAGACCGCCGCGCTGGGTGCGCCGACGGCCTCGCCCGCGACGCCCGCCGCGGTGCCGGCGGTCGAGGAGCGGATCATCGCGCCGACGGCGGACGAGGAGCCCGCGGTCGCCGACGACCCCGCGCGCGACGCGGCCGGGACCGCGGAGCCCGCGGGCGACCCGGACGCCGAGGTCGACCTCGCCGCGATCGCCGGGCTGGGCGGCGCGGCGGGCGTGACGGGCCTCGCGGGCGCGGCGGCCACGGCATTCGCCGCCGATGCCACGAGCGACCCCGAGCCGCTGCCGGGCGCGCGCACCGCGGCCGAGCTGGACGACGCGGGCGCTGACGCGGACGAGACGGACGAGGCGCAGACGGACGAGGGGCGCCCGGACGAGGCCGCCGGCGACGGCGACCAGGACGGCGAGTCCGCCGGCGACGCGGACCACGGCAGTGCGGAGCCGGCGGAGGAGGCCGCGTCGACGTTCGCGGAACCCGCCGACGCGCACACGGACGACGCGGAGGCGTCGGCCGAACCCGGCACGGAGGATGCGGCGCCCGCGACCCCGGCGGACGCCGCGCCGAGCTTCGCCGACGTGCTGGCCGCCGTGGAGCGGGAGTCGGCCGAGTTCGACGGCCCGCGGGAGGAGACGACCGAGGGCGCGGAGGGGACGCCTGCGGAGGCCCCCGCCGAGGCGGGATCCGAGGATGCCGCCGACAGCCCGTGGGCCGTGGGCCCGAGCTTCGCCGATCGCCTCGGCGGCGCGGCGGACGCGCCGGCGGGCGATGAGCCCTTCGATGCGGAGTTCCTCCCGAGCCATCTGCTCGAGACGCAGGCGATGGACGTGGTCGCGGATGCCGATCCGGAGGCGGACGCGGAGGTCGTCGAGGCGGAGCTGATCGACGACCCGCACGGCGCTGAGGAGCAGCGCGACGCGGATCAGGGTCCCGAGCAGGGCGAGGCGGACGGCGACGCGCCGCACGGCGAGGACACCGAGCGGCGCGACTGAGCGCACCGCTCGCGTCGACGCCCCGGCGGGCTCAGCTCGCGGGCGCGGGCCGTGCGGCGGGTGCGCGCTTGGGCGCGGGCTTCTTCGCGGGGGCGGGCTCGCCGTTCGGCGCCTTCTTGGTCGCCGGCTTCCTCGGGGCCGCCGTGCCGGCCAGCTGCGCGACGTCGGCCGCCTCGGGAACCTCGTCGAGCCGCAGCGCCTGCACGAGCGCCACGCCGTGCCGCGTCGAGAGGATCACGCGCGAGAACGCCTCGCCACCGTTCGGCTCGGTGCCGTGCAGCTCGGTACCGTGCAGCTCGATGACCACGCCGTGACGCTTGCGGCCGTTGAGCACCACGAAGTCCGTGCCCTTCGACGCGCGCCAGGTGCCCATGGCCAGCGTGCCGGGCAGGTGCGTGCCGGCCGCGCGGATCCCGCGCAGCCACGTCCAGGGCTCGTCCGTGAGCTGCACGCGACGGATCGCCTGGCGCTCGATCTTGAGCGATTCCCTGCGGAAGGCGAGAGCGCGCTCGGTCGGCGACAGCACGATCTCGAGCCGCGTCTGATCGAGGAGCAGCGTCACCATGGACCCATCCTGGCATGCGGCGGCCCGCGCCGAGCCGTCGGTCCGCGACGAACGCGCACGGCGCCCCTTGGCCGCTTCCCACACTCGGCGATCCGGCGCGGCGACGGCGTTCCGCACCGTCGAGCTACCCCGCTCCCGCGGTGAGAGACTGAAGCGGTGACGCTGATCGACCCGGCCCCCACCACGGCCGACGCGCTCGCCCGCGCGGCGCGCGGCGCCCGGCTGGGCGCCGATGACGCCCTTGCGCTGCTGCGCGCCGAGGGAGACGAGTTCGAGCAGGTGCTCGGGCTCGCCGCCCGGATGCGCGACGAGGGCCTCGAGGCGGCCGGACGCGCGGGCATCATCACCTACTCGCGCAAGGTGTTCATCCCGCTCACCACGCTGTGCCGCGACCGCTGCCACTACTGCGTCTTCATCGACACCCCCGGCCAGCTGCTCAAGAAGCACAAGCCCGCGTACATGTCCGAGGAGCAGGTGCTCGCCGTCGCCCGCCGCGGCGCCGCCATGGGCTGCAAGGAGGCGCTGCTCACCCTCGGCGACCGGCCCGAGGACCGCTGGCCCGAGGCCCGCGCGTGGCTCGACGAGCACGGCTACTCCTCCACGCTCGAGTACGTCGGGGCCATGGCGCGCCTCATCACGGCCGAGACGGGCATGCTCGCCCATCTGAACCCGGGCGTCATGCGCCCCGACGAGCTCGAAATGCTGCGGCCGACCGCGCCGTCGATGGGCGTGATGCTCGAGACCACGTCGCGCCGCGTGTTCGAGGAGCCGGGTCAGGTGCACTACGGCTCGCCCGACAAGGATCCGGCCGTGCGCCTGAAGCTCATCGACGACGCCGGCCGCGCGCGGATCCCGTTCACGACGGGCATCCTCGTGAGCATCGGCGAGGAGCTGCGCGACCGCGCCGAGTCGATCGTGGCGCTGCGCGACGCGCACGACCGCCACGGGCACATCCAGGAGGTCATCGTCCAGAACTTCCGGGCCAAGCCGCGCACGGCCGCCGCCGGGGCGCCGGACGCGTCGCTGCTCGAGTACGCCGCGGCCGTGGCGGTGACGCGGATCGTCATGGGGCCCGGCATGCGGGTGCAGGTGCCGCCGAACCTCTCGGACCCTGCGGAGTTCGGCCTGCTCGTGCGCGCCGGCATCGACGACTGGGGCGGCGTCTCGCCGCTCACCGCCGACCACGTGAACCCCGAGCGCCCGTGGCCGCACCTCGACGACCTCGCGGCGGCGACCGCGGAGCTGGGCTTCACGCTGCGCGAGCGGCTGACCGCGCACCCGCGGTACGTGCGCGACGCGGAATGGATCGATCCCGCCCTGCGTCCGGCCGTGCTCGCGCTGGCCGACGAGGCCGGGCTGGCGGTCGAGGGGCTGCGGCCGACCGGGGCGCTTTCTGTGGTCGCTTCATCTCCGGCGCTGCGCGCCTCCGTTCAGCAACCGATGGGTTCCCCCTCCCCGGTAACCGAACGGAACGGCGCAGCCGCACGGCAACCCGGCAGGGTCATCTCGTCCGGCTCCACCGGCCTCATCGCCGCCGTCATCGACCGGGCGGCGCAGGACCCCGCCTCGCTCGAGGACGACGAGTGGGAGCGCCTGCTGCTCGCCACGGGCGACGACCTCGAGGCCCTCGTGCGCACGGCCGACGACGTGCGGCGCTACACGGTGGGCGAGGCGGTGAGCATCGTCGCGAACCGCAACATCGCCTCGTCCGGGTATCGGTCGACGGGACGCGGCCCGGCGACCGTCCGCGCGGCCGGCGTGCAGCAGGAGGGCGAGGCCTTCGACCTCGACACGCTCGCGGAGGCCACGCGGGACGCGTGGGATCTCGGGCTCGGCGAGGTGTGCGTCCAGGGTCTGATCGACCCCGCCGAGCCGGCCGAGAGCTACCTCGCGATCGCGCGCACCGTGAAGCATGCCGCACCCGGCATGCACCTGCACGCGTACCGCCCGCAGGACGTCGTCGACCTCGCCGCGCGATCCGGCCAGGACGTCGAGGGCGCGCTCCGCGCCCTGCGCGAGGCGGGGGTCGACTCCGTGCCCGGGACCGGCATCAAGCTCGCCAGCGAGCGTGTGCGCGCCCTCGTCGCGCCGGGCGACCTGGAGATCGAGCGCTGGATCGAGACGATCACGGCCGCACACGAGGCGGGCTTCTCGTCGACATCGGTGATGTTCTACGGCCACGTCGAGACCGCCGCCGAGCGCGTCGCGCACCTGCGCACGTTGCTGGCCATTCAGGCGCACACGCGCGGCTTCGCGGAGTTCGTGCCGATCCCCCTGCCCGGCCCGGCCGGCGGCGTGCCGCTCGTCCCGGGACGCGCGGCGCTCGACGAGCACCGGGCGATGATGGCCGTCTCGCGCCTCATGCTCGGGGAGTCGATCCGGCACCTGCAGGTGCCGTGGACGCGCCACGACCGCGCCGCCACGGCCGAGCTGCTGCGCAGCGGCGCCGACGACCTGGGCGGCACGCTGCTCGACGGGCGCGTGCTGCCGCGGGCGGGCATCGAGGCCGGGCAGGAGCTGCCGCTGGCCGAGGCGCGCCGCATCGCGCAGCGCCTGTTCCGCCCCTTCCGGCTGCGCACGACGACGTATGCCGAGCCGACCGCCGAGCGCAAGGCGGCGGCCGAGGCCGGCGCCGCCGGCACGCTCGCCGTCGGCACGCCCGATCCCTCGGAGACGACCGGATGACCACGGTCATCGTCGGCGCCGGCTTCGCCGGGATCGCCGCGGCGATCGCGCTGCGGCGGCGGGGGATCGACGACTTCGTGCTGCTCGAGCGCGCCGACGCCGTCGGGGGCACGTGGCGCGACAACACGTACCCGGGCGTCGCGTGCGACGTGCCCTCGCACCTGTACGGCCTCGCGTCACACCCGTGGCCGGAGTGGTCGCGCACCTTTGCGCCGGGCCACGAGATCCGCGCCTACCTCGAGCACGTCGTCCGCACCGAGTGCCTCGAGCGTCACCTGCGCCTGGGCACCGCGCTCGCCGGCGCCCGTTGGGACGGCGCGCGGTGGATCGTCCGCACCGCGGGCGGCGCGCGGATGCACAACGAAGGAGATGCGGCCGCATCCCCCACCGGAAGGGCCTCCGCGGCGTCCGATCCGCACGATCTTCCTTCGTTGTGCAGCGACGAGTTCACCGCCGATCACCTGATCCTGGCGTGCGGGCGGCTCACCGAGCCGCGCATCCCCCACATCGTGGGGCTGGAGACGTTCCCCGGCCCCGTGGTGCACTCCGCGCGCTGGCGCGACGACGTGCCGCTGCACGGCGCGCGCATCGCGGTGGCCGGCACCGGGGCCAGCGCCGTGCAGCTCGTGCCGGAGCTCGTGCGCCGCGGCGCGCGGGTCACGCTCATGCAGCGCACGCCGGCGTGGATCGTGCCGCGCGGCGACCGGGCCGTCTCGCCGAACGAGCAGCGGGCGTGGCGCGAGGATCCCGCGGCGCTGCGGGAGGTCCGCGAGCGCCTCTACGCGGAGGGCGAGGCGCGCTTCGCGTCGCGCTCGGGGGATCCGCGCGCGGCGGCGGAGGCGCGGGCGATCGCGCTCGCGCATCTCGAGGCGCAGGTGCCCGATCCGGCCCTGCGCCGCGCCCTCACGCCCGAGTACGCGTTCGGGTGCCGGCGCGTGCTGCTCAGCGACGACTTCTACCCCGCGATCGCCTCGGGCGCCGTCACCCTCGTGCCGAGCGCGCTGGCCGCCGCCGACGGATCCGCGCTCATCGCCGCCGACGGCACCCGGCACGAGGCCGACGCGCTCGTCCTCGCCACCGGCTTCCAGGCCGCGCGCCAGCCGTACGCGCACCTCGTGACCGGCGCGCACGGCCGCACGCTCGACGAGCACTGGTCGGGCGGATACACCGCCGTCGGCTCGACGCTCGTGCACGGCTTCCCGAACCTCTTCGTGCTCGGCGGGCCCAACGCCGCGCTCGGGCACAACTCGGCCGTGCTCGTGCTCGAGGCGCAGGCCGCGTTCGCCGCGGAGCTCGTCGCCGTCGGCGCCCCCGTGCGGGTCACGGCCGAGGAAGAAGCCGAGGCCTCGAGCGAGATCGACGCCCTCGCCGCCGGCACCCCCTGGCTCACCGGGGGCTGCCGCAGCTGGTACGTCGACGAGCGCAGCGGCCGGCTCACCCTGCTGTGGCCGGGCACCGTCGACGCGTTCCGCGCGCGCCTCGACCGCGTGCGCGACCGTGTGATCCGCACCATCCCATCCGCCACGACCGTAGGAGCACCATGACCGTTCCCATCCGATTCGGCTACAAGGCCTCCTCCGAGCAGTTCGGCCCGCGCGAGCTGCTCGACTACGCCGTGCTGGCCGAGGAGGTCGGCTTCGACTCCGTCTTCCTCAGCGACCACCTGCAGCCGTGGATGCACGAGGGCGGCCACGCCCCCGCCGCGCTGCCGTGGCTCGGATCCGTCGGCGAGCGCACCTCGCGCGTGCTGCTGGGCACCTCGGTGCTCACGCCGACCTTCCGCTACCACCCCGGCGTCGTCGCGCAGGCGTTCGGCACGCTCGGGGCGATGTACCCGGGCCGCATGATCCTGGGCGTGGGCACGGGTGAGGCGCTCAACGAGGTGACCCTCGGCCTCGAGTGGCCGGAGCCGCCCGAGCGGTTCCAGCGCATGAAGGAGGCGATCACCCTCATCCGCCGGCTCTGGGAGGGCGAGCGGGTCACCTTCGAGGGCACCTACTACTCCGTGAGCAACGCGACGATCTACGACCGACCCGAGCAGCCCGTGCCGGTGTACATCGGCGCCTCGGGGCCCGCGGCGACGCGCCTGGCGGGGCGGATGGCGGACGGCTGGATCACGACGAGCGGCAAGGGCGACGAGCTCTACACCGACAAGCTCATCCCGGCCTTCGAGGAGGGGCTCGAGAAGGGCGGGCGCCGCCGCGACGACGTCGACACGATGATCGAGGTCAAGGTCTCGTTCCGCCCCGACAAGGCGAAGGCGCTCGAGAACACGCGCTTCTGGGCGCCGCTGGCGCTGAAGCCCGAGGAGAAGACGGGCGTGCACGATCCGATGGAGATGCAGCGCCTGGCGCAGGAGCTGCCGATCGAGCGCGCCGCGAGCCGCTTCATCGTGAGCGACGACGTCGAGGAGCACATCGCCGCGATCGAGCGCTATCTCGACCTCGGCTTCCGCCACCTCGTGTTCCACGACCCGGGTCACGACCAGGAGGCCTTCCTGCGCCTCTACGGCGAGGAGGTGCTGCCGCGCCTGCGCGAGCGGCACCGCTCGTGAGCGACCTCGGTCGTCGACCGGAGGCGCGAAGCGCCGCAGCGGAGACGGGCCGAGCGGAGGCCGCGCAGCGGCCGGAGTCGAGGTCCTGGAGCGTCGTCGTCCCCGTCAAGCCCGCGGCGATCGGCAAGTCGCGGCTGGAGGTGCCCGGCGTCGACCGCGCCGCGCTGGCCCGCGCCATCGCGCTCGACACCGTCGCGGCCGTCGCCCGCGCGGGGAGCGTGGCCGAGGTGGTCGTGGTGACGGACGACCACGGCGTGCGCACGGCCCTCGCCGCCCTGCACAACGAAGGAGAACGGGGCGGGGATCGGGCGGATCCGGCCCGATCCGGGGGTGCGGCGGAGGGATCTCCTTCGTTGTGCAGGCCGCGCGCCGTCGCGGACCCGGGCGGCGGGCTGAACGCGGCGATCGCGGCGGGCCTGGCGGCGGCCGCCGGGGGCGCGAAGGCGGCGCTGCTCGGCGACCTGCCGGCGCTGCGTCCGGACGATCTCGACGCGGCGCTGGCCGCCGCCGGCGAGGGGCCGGCCGCGGTGCCGGATGCCGAGGGCACGGGGACGACGCTGCTCGCGCACGCCGAGCCGGCGATCCTGCGCTTCGGTGCGGACTCGTTCGCGCGGCACCTCGCCGCCGGCGCCGCCCGCCTCGACATCGCCGAGACGAGCACGCTGCGGCACGACGTCGACACGGCCGCCCAGCTGGATGAGGCCCGCGCCCTCGGCCTGGGCCCCCGCACGGCGGCCCTGCTCCCCTGACGCGGCGCCGCGGTGTTCCGCAGCCGATCAGTGCCACCCCTCGGTTGCGGAACGAAGTGAGCGCCAGCGAACGAAGATGAAGCGACCACAGCAACTCCACGCCGGCTGCGGTGGTCGCTTCATCTCCGCGACTCCGCCGCTGGAGTTCCGCAGCCGATGGGTGCAACCCACCGCCGCTCCAGGGTCTGGCGCGCGGTCGGCGGCGGCAATACGGTGAGCGCAGCGGGACGGCGGCCGATCGGGCCGCGCCGCCCACACCCGGGAGGGCACATGGCCGGCCTCGACGACATCCTGAAGAACCTGCCGATCGGCGACATCGCCGCCAAGCTCGGCGTGGACGAGGGCACCGCGCTCTCGGCCGCGCGCGAGGGGAGCCAGACGATCCTCGGCGGCCTGCAGAAGGAGACGCAGACGCAGGAGGGCGCCGCCGCGCTCGAGAGCGCACTCGCGAAGCACGCCGGCGAGAAGCGCGTCGCGTCGGCGGACGACATCGACGAGGAGGACGGCAAGGGCATCCTCGGGCACATCTTCGGCGGGCAGCAGGACCAGGTCGCCCAGAAGCTGACGGCCTCCGAGAAGACCACCGGCGGGATCGACTTCGCCAAGCTCCTGCCGCTGCTCGCGCCGATCGTCATGAACGTCGTGGCGAACCGGAAGAGCGAGAAGCAGGCCGAGCAGGACGGGGGCTTCGACCTGGGCGGCCTGATCGGCGGACTCGTCGGCGGCGGATCCTCGGGCGGATCGACCGGCGGCGGGATCGACCTCGGCGCGATCGGCGACGTGCTGGGCGGCTTCTTCGGCGGGCGCAGGTAACCCGAGCCGCCCGCCCTACGACGCGGGCGTGAAGGGCGGCGTGACCCCGTCGGCGTAGACGGGTGCGGGCAGCACCGTGTCGGTCGCCCCGTCGCGGATCGCCCGGATCGCGTCCGCGATCTCGGCCGAGTTCTCCGGCACGGGCAGGCCGCATGCCGCCAGCTCGGAGGCGAACTCCAGCGTCAGGCGCGTCTTGCCCGCCGCTACCGCGTCGGCCGTCGTCCCGGTGGCCTGCGGCGTGCTCGCGTTCTCGACATCGGGCACCTCGGCGCACACGTGGTAGACGCCCCCGCCCTCGACCCACACGACCTCGTCCTCGCCGAGGATCTGGATCACGGTGGACCGATCCGCCGTGTACTGCTCGACCGACGGCGGGTCGACATCGATGCCGAGCGCGATCGCGACGACCGCGATGACGCCGCCGATCGCTCCCGCGATGCCCTTCTGCGACTTCGACATGTCCTTGTTCATGAGGACGAGGATGATGAGGGGCACGAACGCGACGACCGCGACGATGGCCCCGAGCTGGTTCTGCACGAAGAACCGCACGGTGTCCGAGCGCCTGGCGGGGTCGATTCGGTTGGCGCGCTTCCACAGCATCGAGCCGGTGATCGACAGCGCGCCGATCACGACGAAGGCCACGATGAGCGAGATGAACGCCCACTGCGGGAACTCGTAGCCGACCTCGTGCGCCTCGAGCAGGCCGGTCTCGTCGTCGCGGACGATCCCCTCCTCGCCCACCGGCACGCGCTGGCGCAGCAGCCAGAAGATGGCGACGAGCTCGAGCGCGATCGCGACGATCCACAGCACCCACGAGACGATCCGCAGCGTCGTCGCCTGCTTCTTGCCCGCCTCGGTCGGCTCCCAGTCGGCCGCGGCCGCCTTGTCGGTGGTGTTCTCGGCCATGATCCCCCCCCTACGCCGATCCCCCTGACCGGCGGATCGAGCATAGCGGCGCGCCGCCGCTCGCGGGGATCTACGCGGCGGCCGCGGCGCGCGCGGCGGCGGGCAGCGCCGCGGTGATCCGCTCGAGCGCGGCGGCGTCGTGTGCGGCCGTGAGGAACCAGGCCTCGAAGACGCTCGGCGGCAGGTGCACGCCGGCGTCGAGCATGGCGTGGAAGAACGGGGTGTAGCGGAAGGCGTCCTGCGTCTTGGCCCGCTCGTACGTCACGGGCGCCTCGTCGAGGAACGCGAGCCCGAACAGGGTGCCGACGCGCGGGATGGCGTGCGCGACGCCCTCCGCGGCGAGCGCGGCCGAGAGCGCGTCGATGACGACGGAGGCCGCGGCGTCGACCGCGACGTACACCTCGGGGGTCGCCAGCTCGAGCGTGCGGATGCCGGCGGCCACCGACAGCGGGTTCCCCGACAGCGTGCCCGCCTGGTAGACGGGTCCGGACGGCGCGAGGTGCTCCATCACGGTGCGCTTGCCGCCGAGGGCGGCGAGGGGCATGCCGCCGCCGATCACCTTGCCGAACGTGACGATGTCGGGCCCGTAGGCCTCGCCGGACTCCACCTGCAGCCCCCACATGCCCGCGGGGTGCACGCGGAAGCCCGTGAGCACCTCGTCGAGGATGAGCAGCGCACCGTGGCGGTGGGCGACGTCGGCGAGTCCGCTGTTGAAGCCCGCCGGCGGCACGACGACGCCCATGTTGGCGGGCGCGGCCTCGACGATCACCGCCGCGATGCGGTCGCCGTGGGTCTCGAACGCCGCGCGCACCGCGTCGAGGTCGCCGTAGGGCAGCACGAGGGTCTCGGCCGCCACGGCCGCGGGCACGCCGGCGGTGCCGGGCAGCGCGAGCGTCGCGACGCCCGATCCGGCGGAGGCGAGCAGCCCGTCGGAGTGGCCGTGGTAGTTGCCGTCGAACTTCACGAGCAGGTCGCGGCCCGTCACGCCGCGCGCGAGGCGGATGGCGGTCATCGTCGCCTCGGTGCCGGTGGACACGAGGCGCACCTCCTCGACCGGGCTCAGGCCGCCGGCGCGCACGCGCTGGGTCACGAGCTCGGCCAGCCGCACCTCGCCCTCGGTGGGCGCGCCGAACGACAGCCCGCGCGAGGCCGCCTCCTGCACCGCCGCGACGACCTCGGGATGCGCGTGGCCCAGCAGGGCCGGACCCCACGACGCGACGAGGTCGACGTACACGCGACCCGCGGCGTCGGTCACGTACGCCCCGCGCGCGGAGGCGAGGAAGCGGGGCGTGCCCCCGACCGATCCGTACGCCCGCACCGGCGAATTGACCCCACCGGGGATGACATCGCGGGCGTGGGCGAACAGTTCGTCGTTGCGATCGGCCATGCTCCCATTCTCCCGCGCCCCGCCTGGGCGCGCCCGGTGCGGCCGGATCGCGGAGAGGTCAGAGCTCGGCGCGGAGCCAGGTGGCGGCCTCGGCCGCCCAGTAGGTGAGGATCGCGTCGGCGCCCGCCCGGCGAATGCCGAGGAGGGAGTCCTGGATGGCCGCGCGGCGGTCGATCCAGCCGTTCGCGGCGGCGGCCTCGATCATCGCGTACTCCCCCGAGACCTGGTAGGCCCACACGGGGATGTCGACGGCCGCCCGCACGTCGGCGAGCACGTCGAGGTACGGCTGCGCGGGCTTCACCATGACGATGTCGGCGCCCTCCTCGGCGTCGATCACCGCCTCCTTGACCCCCTCGCGGGCGTTGGCCGGATCGAGCTGGTAGGTGCGGCGATCGCCCTTCAGCTGCGAGTCGACCGCCTCGCGGAAGGGGCCGTAGAACGCGCCGGCGTACTTCGCGGAGTACGCCATGATGAGCGTGTCGGCGAAGCCGGCGGCGTCGAGCGCCTCGCGCACCGCCGCGACCTGGCCGTCCATCATGCCGCTCAGGCCCAGCAGCGCCGATCCCGCCCGCGCCTGCGCGACGCCCATGGCGGCGTAGCGCTCGAGCGTGGCGTCGTTGTCCACCGATCCGTCGGCGGCGAGCACGCCGCAGTGACCGTGGTCGGTGAACTCGTCCAGGCACAGATCGGTCTGCACGACGAGCGCGTCGCCGACCTCGGCGACGACGGCCTCCGTGGCGACGTTGAGGATGCCGCGCGGATCGTCGGCGCCCGATCCGGTCGCGTCGCGCACGGCGGGCACGCCGAAGAGCATGACGCCGCCGACGCCGGCCTCGGCCGCCTCCGCGGCGGCGCGGCGCAGCGTGTCGAGCGTGTGCTGCACGACGCCCGGCATGGACGAGATCGCGACGGGCTCGTCGATCCCCTCGCGCACGAACATCGGCAGCACGAGCTGCGACGGCACGAGGTGCGTCTCGCGCACGAGGCGGCGGACGGCGGGGGACTGCCGCAGGCGGCGCGGCCGGTGCTCGGGGAAGCTCACCTGTGCTCCTGGGGTCGGTCGACCACCGCGTTCGAGCCCGTGTCGGCGATCGCGAGCGCCTCCGGGGTCGGCGGCGGCAGGGGGATGGCCGCGAGCGTGTCGATCAGCGAGTCGATCGTCTGCGTCGGCGCGACGACCCGCACCGGCAGGCCCACGCGCTCGGCGTCGCGCGCCGTGCGCGGGCCGATCGCGGCGATGACGGTCTGGTCCGGGATCTTCGGGAACTGCTCGCGCACCTGCTCGGCGACCGATCCGCTCGTGACGAGGATCGCGTTGATCCGGCCCGTCTCGACGTCGCGCGCGACGCGGTCCGAGACCGGCACGCCGATCGTGCGATACGCCACGACGCTGCGCACGTCGTGCCCGGCCTTGCGCAGCGCGGTGGTGAGCACCGGCTTGGCGATCTCGCTGCGCAGCGCGAGCACGCGGCGCGGCTCGGTCTCGAGCTCGATCATCTGGTGCGCGAGGCCGGCGGCGGAGTTCTCGATCTCGGGCACGAGGTCGACGCGGTAGCCGACCGCCGCGAGGGCGGCGGCCGTGGTCTCGCCGACGGCGGCGACCTTCGTCGTCTCGGGGATCGTCGCCTGGTAGGCGTAGAGCACGTCGACCGTCGTGGCGCTCGTGACGGTGATCCAGTCGAATCGGCCGTCGCGCAGATCGGAGATCGCCGCCTCGAGCGTGGCCACGTCGTCGGTGGGCGCGAAGTTGATGAGCGGCGCGATCACCGGCACGGCGCCCTTGGAGCGCAGTGTCGCGGCGACGCCGTCGCCCCACGGTCCGCCGCGGGGGACGAGCACGCGCCAGCCCGAGAGGGGCCTGGCGGTCTTCGCTTCTGTGTCTGGAGTCATGGAGTGGGGGGTCCCGATACGAGGGCGCTCGCCCCGGCCTCGAGCAGCCGACGCGCGACCTCGTTTCCGATGTCGTCGGCGCGCGGGTACGCGCCGGAAGCGTCGTCGTCGGCGCTGCCTGTGTCCCGACTATACCCCTGGTCGCCGGAGGCGGAAATCGGCCCGATCAGCCGATCCTCCGCCCAGCGCACGGTCTGCGACGGGTCGGCGCCATACACCTCGGCGCGCAGCCGCAGGCGCTCGCCGTCGACGATCGCGTGCACGCCGACGGGCGCGTGGCAGCCGGCCTCGATGCCCGCGAGGATCGTCCGCTCGACCGTCTGCGCGCAGCGGGTGGCCGGATCGTCGAGGCGGCCGACCGCGGCGAGCAGCTCGGCGTCGGCGTCGTCGCGCATCTCCACCGCCAGCACGCCCTGCCCGGCCGCCGTGGGCCAGTCCTCGAGGTCGCGCGGCTCGACGTGCAGGTCGATCTCGGCCCCGAGGCGCGCCAGGCCCGCCGCGGCGAGCACGATCGCGTCGAGCTCGCCGTCGCGCACGCGCGCCATGCGCGAGTCGACGTTGCCGCGCAGATCCCGGATCTCGACGCCCGGGTTCGCGGCGCGCACCTGCGCGATGCGTCGCGGCGATCCCGTGCCGACGAGCGATCCGGCCGGCAGGTCCTCGAGCCGCGTGCCGTCGCGCGTGATGATGACGTCCCGCGCGTCGGCGCGGCGCGGCGTCGCGGCGATGACGAGGCCGGGGGCCGGCGAGGTCGGCAGGTCCTTGAGGGAGTGGACGAGCAGGTCGCACTCGCCCGCGAGCAGCGCCTCGCGCAGCCGCGTGGCGAAGACGCCCGTGCCGCCGAGACTGGCGAGCGAGGCGCGCGTCGTGTCGCCCTCCGAGACGATCCGCACGAGCTCCACGGGGCGGCCCGTGACCGCCTCGAGGTCGCGCGCCACCATGCCGGACTGCGCCATGGCCAGCGCGCTGCGGCGCGTGCCGAGCCGGATCGGCGCGCCCGCTGCCGGGGTCGTCACTGCAGCACTTCCGGGATCTCGTCGAGCGCGATCCGGCGGCCGGTGAAGAAGGGCACCTCCTCGCGCACGTGGCGGCGCGCCTCGGTGTAGCGCAGCTCGCGCATCATGTCGACGAGGTCGGTGAGCTCGTCGGCCTCCATCGGCAGCATCCACTCGTAGTCGCCGAGCGCGAACGACGCCATGGTGTTGGCCGTGACGCCCGTGAACGCGGCGCCCTTGCGGCCGTGATCGGCGAGCATCGCGCGGCGCTCCTCGTCGGGCAGCAGGTACCACTCGTAGCTGCGCACGAACGGGTAGACGGTGAGCCACTCCTTCGGAGCGATGCCGCGGAGGTAGCCGGGCACGTGGCGCTTGTTGAACTCCGCGTCGCGGTGCACCGCCATCGCGTTCCACGTGGGCAGGAGCGGGCGCAGCAGCTCGGTGCGGCGCAGGCGGCGCACGGCCTTCTGCAGGTCCTCGGCGACGGGTCCGTGCAGCCACACCATGAGGTCGGCGTCGGCCCGCAGCCCGCTGACGTCGTAGAACCCGCGCACCGTGACGCCGCGCTCGGAGAGGAATCCGACGATGTTCTCGAGCTCGGTGGGATCGGTCTCGCTCACCGCCTGCGCCGGGTTGCGGCGCCACACGGCCCAGAGGCTGTAGTCGTCGCCGGCGCGCTCGGGGGCGTCGGCCTGGTCGAGGGGCTGGTTCTGCGCCATGCCGTCATTCTCCCACCGCGAGGTGAGTGATCGATCCGCGTTCCTGGGGCCGCCGCATCCGGACCGGGAGTGCTCCTTCGGGTCGAGCCTCCCGGGCCCGGATGCGGAGCGGATCAGGCGTTGCGCCTCGCGCGACGACGGCTGAGGAGCAGCACGCTGCCCGCGATCAGCAGCATCGACGCCACGGCGATCGACGTGCCGACCTCCGTGCCCGTGTCCGGCAGCTTCCCCGCGACCGTCACGGGCGCCCAGGCGACGACCGCGCCGTCGGCATCCGTGAACACGACGCGGTGCTCGCCCGGCGCGACGGAGGCGGGAACGCTCAGCGTGACGACGCCGTTCGCGTCCGACGTCCTCCACCCGAGCGCGACCGGCTCGGAGAACATCCAGACGTAGTAGCCGGTGCTCGGCGCGAGGCCGGCGACCGTGAACGTCCCGCCGGGTACGGCGGAGCCGCTCGTCACGCTCGCGCCACCGCGGTTGCCGCCGTTCAGCGTGGCCGCATCGGGAGCCTCCGGATCGCCGCCACCGCTGGACGGCAGAACGACGGTCGGCTCGGGCTCCGACGTCTCCACAGGTGCCGGCGTCTCCGTGCGCTCCGGCTGCGGCTCCGGTGTGGGCTGAGGCTCCGGCTCCTGCGTCGGCTCCGGCGTCGGAGTCGGCTCGGGAGTCGGCTCGGGAGTCGGCTCCGGGTCCGGCGCCGCGTTCGTCCGCTGCGTGCGCGATGCCGCCTCACCCGCTCCGGCCTCGTTGCGGGCGGCGACGCGCACCGTGTACTCCGTCGCAGCCTCGAGGCCGGCGATCGTCGCGGACGTGCCGCTCACGCTCACCGTCGCGCCCGGCACGGCCACACCGGCCGCGAGCACCTCGACGACGTAGCCGTCGATCGTCCCGCCGCCCGCGTCCGCGGGCGCGTCCCATGCGACGCGCAGCCCGGTCGGCGACACCGCCTCCAGCGAGGTGATGACCGGTGCCCCCGGCACCACGATCCGCTCGGTGGTGAATGCGACCGGCTCCGAGGCGGCACCCACCCCGGCGCTGTTGCGCGCCGCGACGGTGACCTCGTACGCCGTGGCCGGGCTCAGCCCGGAGATCGGCAGGGAGCGCACATCGCCGACCTCGATCACGCGCGGCGCGGGCGCGCCCTCGGCCCGCACCGAGACGACGTAGCCCGTGACGGGCGCACCGCCGTCGACGGCGGGCGGTGCCCACGACACGGTCGCGCCGCGCGTCGTCACCTCACCCACCGACGGCGCCGCCGGGATGCCCGGCGCCACGACCGGAGCGGTGACGGTGAGGGTCGCCTCGCGAGAGATCCTCTCCTCGCCGTCCCGCGTGAACACGGCGCGGAAGACGCGCTCGCCGACCTCGTCGGTCGAGACGGAGAGGGTGGTGTCCGTGGCACCCTCGAGGTCGACCCATTCGCCGTCGATGCGCTCCTGCCACTGCAGGTCGGGCTGCGGCCGGCCGGAGGCGATGGCCGTGAACTCGGCGTACCCGCCCGCCTCGACCGCGACGCCCACGGGGTTGCGCGTGATCTCGAAGGCGTCGGAGAGCGTCTGCTCCGGGCGGAGCGGCTTCTCGCCCTCGCCCAGCGGCTGCAGCCGCGGCACCTCGATCTCGGGCGTGCGCTTGCCCGCCTCGATCTCGATGATCTTGGCCTCCGCCCGCGTGGCCTTGTTCGGATACCACGACGTGCCGTGCTCGTGCGTGTACACGTACAGCGTGTAGCGGCCCGGATCGACCGGCGGCAGCTCGAACCGTCCGTTCTCGTCCGTCGTCGTCTCGATGCCGAGGATCGCGTCGGCCGGGTCCTCCGATGCGAAGACGCTGCGCAGCACGGAGAAGAGCGAGAGCTCCGGCGCGGTGGCGAGGCCCACCGTCGCCCCGGCGAGCGGCTCGCCGTCCGGGCCCTTGATGACACCGCGCGCCACGCCGCCGAGCCCGAGGCGTGCCTCGATGCCGGTGACAGGACGGTCGACGATCGTGATCGTCTCCGCCTGCTCGCGCGTGGTGACGCCGTCGAACCACTGCTCGACGTAGAGGCCGTCACCGTTCTCGAACCGCAGCTGGTACGCCCCCGCCGGCATCTCGAACGAGAAGGTGCCGTCGGCGTGTGTGCGGACGCTGCGGATGACCCAGCCGTCGTCGTCGGCCTGCAGGATCTCCACGTCGACGTTCCCGAGGGGCACGTCGAGATTCGCGGCGCGCACGGTGCCGGCGATCGTGAAGAGCTGCTGGCGGTAGAGGGTGTGACCCGTCAGGCCCTCCGCGGGCACCTCGACCTCCGTTCCCTCGCCGGGATCGGAGTCCAGACGGATCCGGTATGCACCCGCACCCGGCAGCTCGAGCGCGTACTCGCCGTTCTCGTCGGTGTACGTGGACGCCGATCCGGGGCCGTCCGCATAGATCCACTCTTCCGCGACCGGCTCTCCCGTGACGGCGTCGACGACGGTGCCGGTGACCGTCACACCGTCGTGCAGTGCGGCGTCCAGCACGAGCGGGTCCTGCCCGCGGGCGGGGGCGACGACCGCGGTGGCGTGAGCGCGGTCCGTCGCGCCCTGCCACCACTGCGACGCATAGCGGTCGGCGCCGAACTCGATCAGGTACTCCCGGCCCTCGACGAGGTCGGAGAAGGCGTAGCGCCCGTCCGCATCGGCAGTCGCGTACTCGAAGTTCCACCAGCCGCCGTCCTCGGCCCACTCATACGGCTCCCACCAGTGCGCGGTCACCGAGGCGTAGCCCAGCTTCACACCCGTCTCCGCGTCGGTGATCGTGCCGGTGATCTGAGCCGGGTCCGGCCGGAACTCGAGAACGCCTGCTTCCGTGTACTTTCCGGGCGCGACCGTGATCGCATCCCCCTGGATCCACTCGCCGTCGACCTCGTACTGGAGGCTGTAGGTGCCCGCCGGCACGCCGGGCATCGTCCACTCGGGCCACGCTTCCGTGGCATCGCGGTCGAAGTACTCGTCCCATCGGTCGTCGTAGTCGTACCAGTCGTAGGCCAGCTGGACACGAACGGATCGGACGTCCTCCGGCACGTCGAAGCTGCCGCGCACGGCTCCGCCGAGGATCTGCGCGATGTCGCCCGTGCGGAAGCTCTCGCCCTCGTCGAGGCCGATCGCCACGGCCTCCTCGCGCGTGCCGTCGCCGCCGTACCAGGTCTGCACCCCGAAGGGCTCGGTGACCTCCACCGCCACGGCGTAGTTGTTCGGGTTCAGATAGCCGAACTCGTACGATCCGTCCGCCGTGGTCGTGGTCGTGCGCAGCGCGTTGCGCTGATCGCTCGCCCGGTACAGGCTCACGGTCGCCCCTTCCAGGGGGGCGCCGATGGCATCCGTCACCACACCCGAGATGGAGCCGTCGCCGCCGCCGAAGGTCACGATCTGCGGCTCGTCCGCCGAGAGCGGCAGGATGTCCGCGTCCTCTCGGCTGGTGGCGTCCGGCCACCACACGCGGTCGTAGTCCCCGGTCGCCTCGTTCCACATACTCAGGCGCAGGACGACCTCCGTTCCCGCCCGGAACTCCAGGGTCTCGCTGTCGCCACTCGCGAGGTACGCATACCCGGTCGCCTCCGCGCTGTCGGCGGCGTACACCTCGATGTCAACGTCCTCGTCCGAGCGGTTCACGACGGTCAGCTGCGCCAGACCGGGGAGGGCCAGCGGCTCCGGGTACGCATACGCGTCGCCCGGTGCCAGCTCCAAGGGCGCCCCGAGGTCCTCCTGCCAGCCCGAGCCGAGGTTGGCCGTCAGCTGAACGGCGCCCGGCCACACCAGGCTGGCGGTGAACGCTCCCGTCTCCGGGTCGTACTCGACCGATCCGCTCCGGTCTCCCTCACCGGACCAGCTCAGCCACGAGATCCGCTCGCGATCGGCTTCCGCGATCGTCCCCGACAGGCTCGCACCGCGGAGCGCGACGATGTCGATGCCGGTGACATCGCCGTCGACCGCGATGACCTCCCGGTCCTCCCAGCTGCCGCCGTAGTACGTGCTCAGGTAGCCGCTTCCCTGCGGAAACGACACGTACACGTGCCACCCCGCCGCCGTCACGCCCGGCAGGCGGAATGCTCCGTCCGCCCCGGTGACGACGCACGAAGTCGCGTTCGGGCCGTACTCCGACGGCTCCCAGCCCTCGACGATCGCGCCGGCGATGGGCGCACCCGCATCGTCCCGCACAGTGCCCGAGATGCTGTGAGGCCCCGTGGCCTGCTCGGTCGTGCACCAGTCGGGTGCCTCGGCGTTCATCGCCTTCTCGACCTCGGGCGAGGTCGCGACGCGCGGCGTGCTGTCGCGCTCGGGCGACGCCGCGTCGCTCCTCACCGGCTCGGGCGACGCCGCGCGCGGGAGGGTCGTCTCGGCGGGTGCGGCCTCCTCGGCCTCGCCCGCGGGTCCGTCGCTGCGCGCACGTTCGGTCGCCGCGGCCGCCTCGTCCAGGGGCACCGGCGTCGGCGTCGGGTCCGCCGCAGACTCGCTCTCCGCCGGGGCCTCGGGCGCCTCCGGTGCGGGAGCCTGCTCGCCGGCCTCTCCCGGGGGAGCCACCGCCGCGGCGCCGGCGCCGTCGTCCGACGACGCCGGAGCGATCGTCGTCCCGCCCGCCGGCTCGACGACGGGCATCGGATCCGAACCGGTCGCGGCCAGGGCGGGCACCGCCGCTCCGCCGAAGACGAGCGCGAACGCAGTGATCAGTGACAGCAGCGTGGCCGCGCGCGTGCCGCGGCGGCGGTCGTGGTGACGCACAGAATCTCCTCGGGCCGGGAACCCCGACGGGGCCCATTCAGGAGACTTCTTAGCAACGCCACACCGATCCGCACCGCCGGTGCCCGGGGACCGATTTGTCTGAACCGGCACACATCACGCGTCGGGCGCGGGATGTTCTGCACAAGTCCCGGACGATTCCAGACGAACTCGGAAGATCCGGACGCTCGCGACGGCGGCCCGCCGCGGGTGTCAGCCGCGCTTGCTCAGCAGCGTGACGAGGCCCCACACGGCCGCGCCGACCGCCGCGGCGATGGCGACGGCGCCCGCGGCGGCGAGACCGGGCTCGCGGCGGGCGAACGCCTTCGCCTCCGCGACCTTGCGCTCGGTGGCCTCCGCGGCGCGCGCCGGCACGTTGGCCTTGTGCTCGATGGCGGCGAGCGCCGCCCTGAGCTCGGCCCTGGCGCGCTCGACCTCGTCGGTGATGCCGCTCGGGACGACGGTCTTGGGCAGCTCGTCAGAACTCATCGGCGAACTCCTTCACGATGCGCGCGTCGGTCTTGACGGCCTTGCCCGGCCCCTCGAGCCTCTGGATCTTGCGGACGTGCCCGAAGTAAGCCCACGCGCCGGCGACGGCGGCGAGGACGATGCCGATCGCGACGACGATGAGCGCCGCGACCCACAGGGGCATCCACAGGTCCAGCAGGATCACGAAGAATGCGAGGAACGCCGGAATCGTCCAGAACAGGAAGAAGAGGGCGATGATCCCGAAGACGGCGGTGAGCCCGCCGTGCTTGGCGAGCTGCCCGACGTAGCCCTTGGCGGCCCGGATCTCGGCCTTCACGAGGTCGGAGACGAGCCCCGGCACGTCGCCGATCAGCGTCAGCAGTCCGTCATCCGCCCGATCGCGGACGGGCGAGGGACGCGAGGTGCGCGGGGACATCAGTGGTCCGCGGCCTTCTTCACGTCGTCGACCGTGTCCTTCGCCTCGTCGATGACGGCGTCGAGCTTCTGCCCGGGCGTGCCGGTGTTCGAGGCGATGGTCTTCACGACGCCGACGAGCCCGCCCCACGCCGCGGCCGGCACCTTCATGGCGCCCGAGGCGGCGAGGTCCTTGACCCGGCCCACCTGCTCCTGCACGGGCTCGAGGTTCCACACCTTGGCGGCCTGCGTCTTGATCTGCTCGTACCGCTTGCGACCGGCGCGGGTGCCGAGCACGTAGCCCACACCGAGCCCGATCACGAGTCCCACCTTGCCCCTCATGGGGTCTCCTCACGTCGTCGGAGTGCGTCGGCTCCCACGATAACCCGCTTGTGTTTCGGATGCATTCCGCTTGCGGAATCCGTTGGCGCGCGGTAGAACATGCGCCTCAGCCGAACAGCGCCGCGCGACGGAGGCGCTCGGCCTCGCCGATCGCGTCGGGCACGACCTGCGCCAGCCCCGTGCCCGAGAGCCAGGCTCCCGCCGCGCCGAGCCCCGGCACGGCCTCGATCGCGGCGCGGGCCGCGCGTGCGTCGTCGCGGCGCCCGATGGTGGCGGCCGGCTGCGACTGCGAGAAGCGCTCGAGCGCGAACCCGCGCACGCGATCGGCGGGCAGCGGCACGCCGAGCAGCGCCGACGCCTGCTCGCGCGCGAGCTCGGCGGCCTCGTCTGCGGAGAGCCCGTCCGTGGCGGGCGCGTCGCCCTGGGCGCCGAACGAGACGCGCACGACGTGCCGGCCGGGGCCGGCCGCCTCGGCGACCCAGCCCCACTTCGCCGTGGCGTGGGTGAGGGCCTTGGCCCGGGAGGATCCGGGCACCGTGAGCACGCCCGTGCCGCGCGGGGCCGCGTCGAGCTCGGGCGCATCGAGCACGAGCGTGGCGACGTGCACGACGGGGCCGGGGCGCGGCGGCTCCACCGCGAGCGCGGCGGCGTGCGGGGCGAGCAGGCGGCGCGCCGCCGGCTCCTCGGTCGCGACGATGACGAGGTCGAACGCGGCGGGTTCCGGGTCGCTCGGGGCGGGGGCTGCGGCCGGCGATTCGGTTGCGGTGGTCGCTTCATCTTCGCGGCCTTCGGCCGCTTCGTTCAGCAACCGGCGGGTGTCGGTGGCGTCGCTCGCCGGCTCCGCGTCGTCCTCCGGCGCGACGACGATCCAGCGCTCGTCCTCGCGCTCCAGCGCGGTGACGGGGGTGCCGGTGCGGATCTGCACGCCGAGCTCGACGAGCCGCGCCGCGAGGGCGTCGACGAGCGTGCCCATGCCGCCGCGCAGGCCCTGCACCGCCGATCCGGGGGCGCCCGCCTTGGCGCGGCGCTCGCGCTGCAGCAGGTCGACGGCGCCGAGCAGCGACCCCGTCTTCGTCAGCGCGCCGTTCAGCCCGGGGGCCGCGCCATCCGGATCGATGTCGTCCGGGTGCGCCGAGTACACGCCGTGCGTGACCGGCGCGACGAGCCGATCCCGCACCCGCTCGCCCAGCCGCGTGCGCACGAGGTGGCCCAGGCTCCGGTCCCGGCCGATCGTGAGCAGCGGCCGCACGCGGTCGAGGTACGCCCGCCACGCGCCGCCCCACCCGATGACGCGGCGCACGTCGTCGGCGAACGGGTTGGCCGGGATGCCCAGGATCCCGCCGGCCGGCAGCGGGGCCGCGGCGCCACCGGGCAGACCGGCGACCCACGCGCCGCCCGCGCCCGTGCCGGGCTCGACCACGAGGTCGCCCAGCCCGAGCTCGTCGACGAGCGCGCGCACGTGGCCGCCGCGCGTGGCGAAGCTCTCGGCGCCCAGGTCGAGCCGGAGGCCGTCGACCTCGCCCGAGCGCACGGCGCCGCCGAGGCGGCCCTCGGCCTCGTAGAGCGTGACGCCCATGCCGACCTTGGCGAACTCGAGCGCGGCGACGAGGCCGCCGATGCCGCCGCCGATCACGGCGACGCGGGTCTCGACGGCGCGCTCGTGCAGGCGCTCGAGCTCCTCGCTCACTTCGATCCGCTCCCGTCCGCCGCGGCCTCGGCGTGCACGAGCTCGACGATCCGGGTCAGCACGTCGGGGTCGGTCTCGGGCGGCACGCCGTGGCCGAGGTTGACGACGTGCGCGCGGGCCGCGCGACCCCGGCGCAGCGCGTCGCGCACGTGCGCCTCGAGCACGGGCCACGGGGCGCCGAGCAGCGCCGGGTCGATGTTGCCCTGCAGCGTCGTGTCGGATCCGACGATCGCCGCGGCCTCGTCGAGCGGCAGGCGCCAGTCGACGCCCACGGCGTCGGCGACGCCGTCGAGGGGCATGTCGGCGAGGAACGGGCCCGTGCCCACGCCGAAGTGGATCACCGGCACGGGCAGGTCGGCGACCGCCGCCTTGGAGTGCGGCGCGACGAAGGCGCGGAAGGCGGCAGGCGACAGCGATCCGGCCCACGAGTCGAACAGCTGCACGGCCGCGACGCCCGCCTCGATCTGCGCGCCGAGGAACGCGCGCGAGACGCGCGAGAGCCAGCCGGCCAGGCGGTGCCAGGCCTCGGGATCGGCGTGCATCATGGCCCGCGCGCGCAGGTGCTCCTTGGAGGGGCCGCCCTCGACGAGGTAGGCCGCGAGCGTGAAGGGGGCGCCGGCGAAGCCGATGAGGGGCGTCTGCCCGAGCTCGGCGGTGGTCAGGCGCACGGCCTCGCGGATCGGATCGGCGGCCGCGGCGACCTCCTCGGGATCGATCGACGTCACGCGGGCCACGTCGTCCGCCGTGCGCACGGGCGCGGCGAAGACGGGTCCGCGGCCGGGCTCGATCTCGACCTCGATGCCCGCCAGCCGCAGCGGCACGACGATGTCGCTGAAGAAGATGCCCGCGTCGACCCCGTGCCGGCGCACCGGCTGCAGCGTGATCTCGGCCGCCAGCTCGGGCGTGAGGCACGCGTCGAGCATGCGCGTGCCCACGCGCAGCTCGCGGTACTCCGGCAGCGAGCGACCGGCCTGCCGCATGAACCAGACGGGGGCGGTGGCGGGGCGGTCGCCGTGCAGCGCGCGCACGAGCGCGGACGTGGAGGTCATGCGTCCATTCTTCCCATCGCCCGCCGTGGGATCCCTGTGTCGGTGCACGGCGATCCTGCGGAGCGCCCGCGGTAAGGGCACCCTAATCATGAATCATTCAGGAATAGCTTCGACGGGCTGTAGAATCGGTTCTCGTGCTGCTGTGCGTCACCGCGAGTCACAAGACCGCCCCGTTCGATCTGCTCGAACGGCTCTCGACGCACGCCACGGCGGTCGCGCCGCTCATCGCCGGGCGCGAGCGCGTGCAGGGTGCCGTCGTGCTCTCCACGTGCAACCGCGTCGAGGCCTACGTCGAGGTGCCCGAGGGTGCCGAGACGCACGGCGTCGAGGCGGCGCTCGATGCTCTGCACGCCGCGACGGGCGTGGGCCCGAGCGAGCTCGAGGGCGCGTACGAGGTGAAGGCGGGCGGCCGCGTGGCCGAGCACCTGTTCTCGGTGGCCTCCGGCCTCGAGTCGGTCGTCGTCGGCGAGGGAGAGATCGCGGGCCAGGTGCGCCGCGCGCTCGACGACGCCCGCGCGTTCGCGGCGACCTCCCCCGAGCTCGAGCGCCTGTTCCAGCGCGCCACCGAGACGCAGAAGGGCATCAAGAACGCCACCGCCCTCGGCCGCGCCGGGCGCTCGCTCGTGCGCCTCGCGCTCGAGCTGGCCGACAGCCGGATCGCCGACTGGACCGGCCTGCGCACGCTGCTCGTGGGCACGGGCGCCTACGCCGCCGCCACGCTCGCGGCGCTGCGCGACCACGGCGTCACCGACATCACGGTGCACTCCCCCTCCGGGCGCGGCGCCCGCTTCGCCGCCAAGCACGACATCGCCTTCGTGGAGACCGACGGATTCGCCGAGGCCGCCGCCTCCGCCGATCTCGTCATCACGTGCACCTCGAACGAGGAGCCGGTCGTCACGCCCGAGCTGCTGCACCGCGGCGGCTACCGCGACCGCGGCTTCGTGATCGACCTGGGCCTGCCCCGCAACGTGGCGCCCGAGGTGGGCGAGCTCGAGGGCATGACGCTGCTCGACCTCGAGACGATCCGCCTGCACGCGCCGCTCGAGGAGCTGCGCGCCCACGACGACGCCCGCCGCATGGTGCACGACGCCGCCGCCAAGTTCCACCTCGTCGGCCGCGAGCAGAGCGCCGCGCCCGCGATCGTGGCCCTGCGCGAGCGGGTCTTCGAGGTGCTCGACGCCGAGATCGACCGCGCCAAGGGCCGCGGCGACGACGAGCGCGTCGAGCAGGCGCTGCGCCACATGGTCGGCCGCCTGCTGCACACCCCCACCTCGCGCGCCCGCGAGCTGGCCGCGCAGGGCCGCGCCGACGACGTCTTCGACGCGCTCGAGACGCTCTTCGGCATCGACGCCCGGCCGGCCACGCGGCCGGAGAGCGACGCCGCGTCGTGCCCGTTCCGCGGCGAGGCCTCGGCCTGAGCCTCGACCGGGAGATCGCGACCCCTGCGAGACTGACGGGATGACGTCCTCCCGCCGATCCGAGGTCCCGCCGTTCGAGGTGATGCGCATCCTCGACCGCGTCGCCGAGCTGCGCGCCGCGGGGCGCGATGTCGTGTCGCTGTGCGCGGGCGAGCCCTCCGGCGGCGCCCCGGCCGCCGTGCACGAGCGCGCGATCCGCGTGCACGAGGCCCGCGATCCGCTCGGCTACACGCCGGCGCTCGGCACCCTGGAGCTGCGCGAGGCGCTCGCGGGCCACTACGCCCGCTCGTACGGGATCGAGCCGGATCCTGCGAGCGTGGCGGTGACGACCGGATCGTCCGGCGCCTTCCTGCTCGCCTTCCTGTCGGCGTTCGAGCACGGCGACCGCGTGGCGCTCGCCCGACCCGGCTACCCGGCGTACCGGAACATCCTGCGCTCGCTCGGCTGCGAGGTGGTCGAGCTCGCCTGCGGCCCCGAGGCGCGCTTCCAGCCGACGCCCGCGCTGCTCGACGCCGCCGTGGCCGACGGCGGCCCGATCGCCGGGCTCGTCGTCGCCTCGCCCGCAAACCCGACCGGCACGATGATCGGGCGCGCCGAGCTCGACGCCCTCGCGCAGTGGTGCCGCGACAACGGCGCGCGGCTCGTGAGCGACGAGATCTACCACGGCATCGCCTACCCGGCGGATCCGTCGGCGCCCGGCGCGTTCGGCACGAGCGCCTGGGAGCTGGATCGGTCGTCTATCGTCGCCTCGTCGTTCTCGAAGTACTGGGGCATGACCGGCTTCCGGCTGGGCTGGATGCTCGTGCCCGACGACCTGCGCGGCGCGGTCGACGCGCTCGCCGGCAACCTCGTCCTGTGCCCGCCCGCGCCGGCGCAGCTGGCCGCGCTCGGCGCCTTCGAGGAGCGGTCGTACGCCGAGGCGGCGCGCCGCGTCGAGGAGTTCGCCGCCTCGCGCGCGCTGCTGCTCGGCCGGCTGCCGGAGCTCGGCTGGGGCACGGTGGCGCCCGCCGACGGCGCCTTCTACGTCTACGCCGACATCGCGCCGCGGCTCGGCCCCTTCCCCGATTCGTCCGCGTGGTGCGCCGCGCTGCTCGAGGACGAGGGCGTCGCGGTCGTGCCGGGCGCCGACTTCGACGCCGTCGGCGGCCGCACCTCCGTCCGCCTCTCGCTGGCGGCCGGCCCCGCCGCGGTCTCCGAGGCCCTCACCCGCATCCTCCGCTTCCAGTCACGCCCCTGACCGGCACCTCCCTCGGCGAGACAGCAGCGCCGCGCCGAGACAGCGTGCACACGACACGGTCTCGGCGCGCAGATGCTGTCTCGCGGGAGAATGGGGGCATGGACCTGCACATCACCGGCGATGCCGATGCCGACGCCCTGCTGACCGAGAACCCGTTGGCGCTGCTCATCGGCATGCTGCTGGACCAGCAGGTCGCGATGGAGACCGCGTTCGCCGGGCCCGAGAAGATCCGGCGGCGGATCGGATCCGTCGACGCCGGCACGATCGCCGGCTACGACCCCGACGCCTTCGCCGAGGCGTTCGCGCAGTCGCCGGCCGTGCATCGCTTCCCCGGCTCGATGGCCGGGCGCGTGCAGGCGCTGTGCCGGGCGCTCGTCGACGACTGGGGCGGCGATGCCGCCGAGCTGTGGACGCGAGACGATCCCGACGGGCCGACCGTGCTCAAGCGACTCAAGGCGCTTCCCGGCTTCGGAGACCAGAAGGCGAGGATCTTCCTCGCCCTGCTGGGAAAGCAGTACGGCTTCACGGGCGCGGGCTGGCGAGAGGCGTCGGATCCCTACGGCGAGGAGGGATCCTTCCGCTCGGTCGCCGACATCACCGGGCCCGAATCCCTCACGAAGGTGCGCGAGCACAAGAAGGCCGTGAAGGCCGCGGCGAAACAGGGCGATGCGCCACGAGGGCAATAGGACGGCTCGCCGCAGCGGCGCACACGCCGCTCGCACCGTCCGGATACCTTGAGCTTGGGGCCGCAAGTGCTCATACTTGAGCCCATGAGTTCACGTCGGACGCCCGGCTCGCCCACCGCGAGGAGCCGCGCATGTTCGTGATCACCGCGGATCAGCGCCGCAGCCAGGACGGGCCCGACCTCGTGCCCGACGCGCTCGGCATCGTCACCCGGGTCGGCGGCGACTCCCTCGCGCTCGCGCCGGAGCGGACGGCCGGGGACGAGATCCAGGCGCTCCTCTCGGACGCCGACCGCACCCTCGACGTGGTCCTCGCACTGTGCCGCACCGGCGAATGGCGGGTCGGCGTGGGTGTGGGGGAGGTCGGCAGCGCGCCGACGGGCGAGGTGCGCGCCGCGCGCGGCCCCGCCTTCGTGCGCGCGCGCGACGCGGTGGAGCGGGCGAGGCGCTCGGCCACGCGCGTGGCCGTCTCGGGCGCGGACGACCCGGACGACGCGGCGGAGCGGCCGACCGGTGCACGGGATGTCGAGGCCCTGCTGCGACTGCTCGTCGAGCTGCGCGATCGGCGCACCGACGAGGGCTGGGAGGTCCATGACCTTCTCGCCGAAGGCCTCAGTCAGCGCGAGATCGCCGGCCGGCTCGGGATCACCGAGAGCGCGGTGAGCCGGCGGGCCGGCGCCGCGGCACTGCGCACCGAGGAGGCCGCCGTGCCCGCACTCGCCCGGCTGCTGGCGCGGCTCGACGCGGGGGAGTGACCCGCCGCGGCCCGGCCCGCCCGCGTCGGAGCCACGTGGCACACTGAGCCGCATGGCCCTGCTCGACCTGTACGACGTCGTGATCGGCGCGATCCTCGTGATCGCGATGGCGGCGACGCTCGTGCTCGTCCTCGTGCGCCGGCGGCGCCCGGCGTCGGGGCCGCTGCTCGCCGCCGCGATCCTCGTCGTGCTCTCGCTCATCACCGTCGCGATCGTGCCGCTCGCCGTGCCCGTGCCGCTCACCGCCGCGCTCGCGCTGCTGGCCACGGCGGTCGCGGTCCTCGGCGGCGATCCCGTCGCCCGGCGCGTGCTGGCGTTCGCCTCGGACGACGGCGTGCGCGAGGGCCCGCACGGCGGCATCCTGCTGCGGCCGCCCGCAGGAAGCGCGCAGGGCGCACCCGAGGTGATGCGCGGCGGCGTGACGATCGGGTACCTGGAGCGCACGGCCTCGGCGCTCGCCCTGATCGTCGGCTACCCCGAGGCGATCGCGGTGGTCGTGGCGATCAAGGGCATCGCGCGCTTCACCGAGCTCGGCTCACCGGAGGCGCGCGAGCGCTTCATCATCGGCACGCTCGCCAGCCTGAGCTGGGCCTGCCTCACGGCGGCGACGGTGCGCCTCGTGATCGCCTGAGCGGACGCGCGGCTGCTCAGGCGGGAGGGAAGACGGCGACGCCGTACCGCCGGCGGATGATCAGCTCGGCGCGGTCGCCGTCACGGTCGATCACGGCGCCGATCAGCTGCTGGTGCAGTTCGCGCACCTCGGGCGGCACCGCGGTCGGCAGGGTGCTGCTGTGCCGCATCACCCACCGCAGGGTGTGGAAGACGTCGCCGCGCAGCGCGATCAGGGCGTTGCCGCAGCAGGCGACGAAGTGCGCGGTGACGGCCGCGCCGGCCTCGATGAAGGCCTCGGCGTCGTCGACCTGCGCGCTCGCCTCCTCGAGCAGCTGGAGGGCGGTGGCGCGCTGCGCGTCGGTCATGCGCAGCACCGCCATGCGGGTCACCGCGCCGTAGAGGTACCCCGCGTGCTCCATCGTGTCGCGGATGCGCTCGGGGGTGATCTGCGCGACGCGTGTGTAGCGGCTCGCGGCCATCTCGACGAGGCCGGCGCGCTCCAGGCGCTGGATCGCCTCGCGCACGGGCATGCGCGAGACGCCGAGACGCTCGGCGAGCTGCTGGTCTCGCAGCGCCTCACCGGGGGCGAACTCCCCGCGCACGATCGCCTGGGCGAGGCGATCGAACACCATGTCGGACAGGCGGGGGGCGGACGAGAGCGCGATGGGCGCGACGGAATCGACGGGCATGAACAGTCCAGGGAGGGATTGGAGATCGGGCTCGCGGTGCCTTCGGGTCGGCGCCGCGCGCGCTGATCATACTCCCCGGTGGTTACGCGCCGGTAAGCCTTTCGGCAAGAAAGTCGCGCAGGCGCTCCAGCGGAACCCGCTCCTGCGCCATCGTGTCGCGGTCGCGCACCGTCACGGCGCGGTCGTCGAGCGAGTCGAAGTCGATCGTGACGCACAGCGGCGTGCCGATCTCGTCCTGCCGGCGGTAGCGCCGGCCGATCGCACCGGCGTCGTCGAAGTCGACGTTCCACGTGCCGCGCAGGTCGTCCGCCACCTCGCGCGCCAGCGGCGAGAGGCGCTCGTTGCGGCTGAGCGGCAGCACGGCCACCTTGACGGGCGCGAGGCGCGGGTCGAGCTTGAGCACCGTGCGCACGTCGGTGCCGCCCTTCGCGTTCGGCACCTCCTCCTCGGCGTAGGCGTCGATGAGGAAGGCCATCATCGAGCGGGTCAGCCCGAAGGACGGCTCGATCACGTAGGGCACGTACTTCTCACCCGAGGCCTGATCGAAGAACGACAGGTTCGCGCCGGAGTGCTCGATGTGGTTCGACAGGTCGAAGTCCGTGCGGTTGGCCACGCCCATCAGCTCGCCCCAGCCCTTGCCGGGGAAGCCGAAGTCGTACTCCACGTCGATCGTGCGGTCGGAGTAGTGCGCGCGCTCCCCGTCGGGGATGTCGAGCTTGCGCATGTGCGACGGGTCGATGCCGAGGTCGACGAACCAGTCCCAGCACGCGTCCACCCAGTGCTCGAACCACTCGGCGGCCTCGGCCGGCGGCACGAAGTACTCGATCTCCATCTGCTCGAACTCGCGAGTGCGGAAGATGAAGTTGCCCGGCGTGATCTCGTTGCGGAATGCCTTGCCCACCTGCCCCACGCCGAACGGCGGCTTCTTGCGCGCGGCGGTGACGACGTTGGCGAAGTTCACGAAGATGCCCTGCGCCGTCTCCGGGCGCAGGTAGTACAGGCCCGACTCGTCGTCGACGACGCCGAGGTAGGTCTTCACGAGGCCCGAGAACGAGCGCGGCTCGGTCCACTGGCCGCGCGTGCCGCAGTCGGGGCAGACGATGTCGCCCATGCCGTTCTCCGGCGCGCGGCCCTTCTTCTGCTCGTACGCCTCGATGAGGTGATCCTCGCGGTGGCGCTTGTGGCACTGCAGGCACTCGACGAGCGGATCGGTGAACGTGGCGACGTGCCCCGACGCCTCCCACACCTTCGTCGGCAGGATGATCGACGAGTCGAGGCCGACCATGTCGCCGCGGCCGCGCACGAAGGTCTGCCACCACTGGCGGCGGATGTTCTCCTTGAGCTCCGTGCCGAGGGGGCCGTAGTCCCAAGCCGAGCGCGAGCCGCCGTAGATCTCTCCCGCCTGGAAGACGAACCCGCGGTGGCGGGCGAGGCTGATCACCTTGTCGAGGCGGGACTGTTCGGCCACGGTGGCTCCAATGGTCGGGGAGGGCGAGTCGGACGCGCCCGCCGCGGGGCGGCGCGGAGCGGCACGAAGCCGCACGTCGATTCTAGTCTCGGCCGCCCGAGGCCTCGGCGCCGTCCGATGCGGCCGCCGCGGCGGCCGCCGCGGCACGCGGCAGCCACGCCGGAGGGCGTCCCGGGCGCTGCGGGGGCACGAGCCGCCCCGCCTCGCTGTCGGCCACGAGCTGGCGGGCGCGCCGCTCGCGCGTGGCCTCCTGCGCGGCCGACATGATCCAGTGCCGCACGGCCTTGCGGTAGCCGGGCGCCGCCTCGGCGAGGAACGCCGTCGTGGCGGGAGAGGCCTCGACGATCGCCCGCAGGCGCGGGTCGAGCTCGGCCTCGGCGTTCTCGTGCGAGTAGACGCCGCTGCGGGCGGGAGCGCGGCGCTCGAAGGCCGCCAGGCCCGCCGGATGCATCCGCCCCTCCGCCATCAGGCGCTCGACGTGCGCGATGTTGACCTTCGACCAGATGCTGCGCGGCTTGCGCGGCGTCCACCGCTGCCGCCGCCGGTCGTCGTCGATCGGCTGCGAGACGGAATCGATCCAGCCGAAGCACAGCGCCTCGAGCACGGCGTCGGCCCACGTGAGACCGCGATCCGGCACGTGCGCGCGCCGCACCTCCATCCACAGCTCCGGCGCGGTGTCGTGGTGCCGCTCGAGCCAGGCGCGGAACTCCGCGGCGTCGCGGAAGAACACCGCGGGCCGCTCCGGGCTGCCACCGGGAGTCCCGGGACCAGGATCCGCGACCCCGGGATCTGCGCGCTTCTCGGACACGCCCTCAGCCTGCCACGGCCCTCCGACATCCCCGCCCGGCGCCGGTGTCCCTGGCCGCGGCTAGGGTGAAGGATGTGGCGGAACGGGACGAGAGACGGCGGCTCTCCCGCACCACACCCCGGTGGCTCACGGTCTTCGCGCTCGCGTTCACGGGACTCGTCTCGGCCTACATGTTCACGCTCGTCGTGCCGATCCAGTCCGAGCTGCCGCACCTGCTCGACGCCCCGCGCCCCGACACGGCCTGGGTCGTCACGATCACGCTGCTCGTCGCGGCGTGCGCGACGCCGATCTCGGGCCGCCTCGGCGACATGTACGGCAAGCGGCGGATCGTCCTCATCCTCATCAGCTTCCTCATCGCCGGTTCCGTCGTCGCCGCGCTCGCACCCGGGCATCGTCGGCGTGATCGTCGGCCGCGGCCTGCAGGGCGCGGCCACGGGCGTCGTGCCGCTCGGCATCGCGATCATGCGCGACGTGCTGCCGCCGGCGCGGCTCGGCACGGCCGTGGCGCTCATGAGCGCGACGATGGGCGTCGGCGGCTCGGTCGGCATGCCCGTGAGCGCCTGGGTCGTCGAGAACCTGAGCTGGCACGCGCTGTTCTGGATCGCCGGGGGCCTCGGCGTCGTCGCGTACGCGCTCGTGCACCTGTTCGTGCCGCCGAGCGTGCTGCGCGCACCCGGGCGGTTCGACGTCGCCGGCGTGATCGGGCTCACGGCGGGCCTGAGCGGCATCCTGCTGGCCGTCTCGCGCGGGCCGGACTGGGGCTGGACCTCGCCCGCCACGCTGCTGTGCGGCATCGGCGGCGTCGCGGTGCTGCTCGTGTGGGGCTGGTATCAGCTGCGCACGCGCGAGCCGCTGCTGGACCTGCGCGTCGCGGCGCGCCCTTCGGTGCTGTTCACGAACCTCGCCGCGATCTGCATGGGGTTCGCGCTGTTCGGGTCGAACGTCACGCTGCCGCAGATGCTCGAACTGCCGCCCGAGACGGGGTCGGGCTTCGGCCTGGGCGTGTTCGAGACCGCGCTCGTCGTCATGCCGTCGGGCCTGCTCATGATGCTCATCTCGCCCCTGTCGGGCTGGCTCGAGCGCACGATCGGACCGCGGATCATGCTCTCGGCGGGCGTCGGCTTCGTCGCCCTGTCGTACGTGTACCTGCTGCTGTGGTCCGACAGCGTGTGGCACCTGTTCACGGCCAACCTCATCGTCGGCGTGGGCATCGGCCTCAGCTTCGCCGCGATGCCGATGCTCATCATGCGCTCGGTCCCCGCCGACGAGACCGGCGCCTCCAACGGCATCAACGCCCTCGCCCGCTCGCTGGGCACCTCGACGGCGTCGACGGTGATGGCGACCGTGCTCGCCTCGATGGTCGTGCCGCACGAGGGCGTGGCCGTGCCGACCGCCCTCTCATATATGCGCACACGATGGCGCAAGGGCGGAGTTGCAGTGGTCACTTCATCTCCGGCCGCTCCGCGGCCTCCGTTCAGCAACCGGCGCGGTCGCACCCATCGGTTGCTGAACGGAGCGGCGAAGCCGCGGAGATGAAGCGACCACCTGAAGCCGCGCGCGATCAGCGCGTGGAGAAGGCGGAGTCGAAGGCCGCGGCCGACGGCTCGTATGACGACATGCGCCGCACGAACGCCAGCGCCTCGGGCGCGCCGACGAGCCGGTCCATGCCGGCGTCCTCCCACTCGACCGAGAGCGGGCCGGCGTAGCCGATCGCGTTGAGCATGCGGAAGGCGTCCTCCCACGGCACGTCGCCGTGGCCGGTCGAGATGAAGTCCCAGCCGCGGCGCGGGTCCGCCCACGGCAGGTGCGACGACAGCCGGCCGTTGCGCCCGTTGGTCATGCGCTTCTTCGTGTCCTTGCAGTGCACGTGGTAGATCCGGTCCTGGAAGTCCCACAGGAACGCGACGGGGTCGAGGTCCTGCCACACCATGTGGGAGGGGTCCCAGTTGAGTCCGAACGCCTCGCGGTGGCCGATCGCCTCGAGCGCGCGCTTCGTGGTCCAGTAGTCGTAGGCGATCTCGGACGGGTGCACCTCGTGCGCGAAGCGGACGCCCACCTCGTCGAAGACGTCGAGGATCGGGTTCCACCGGTCGGCGAAGTCCCGGTACCCGGCGTCGACCATCTCGTCGGTGGCGGGCGGGAACATCGCCACGTACTTCCAGATGGACGAGCCGGTGAAGCCCGTGACCGTCTTCACGCCGAGCGCGGCGGCCAGGCGCGCGGTGTTCTTCAGCTCCTCGGCGGCGCGCTGCCGCACCCCCTCCGGGTCGCCGTCGCCCCACAGCTCATCCGACACGATGGCGCGGTGGCGCTCGTCGATCGGGTCGTCGCACACCACCTGACCCTTCAGGTGATTCGAGATCGTGAACACCTTCAGGCCGTTGCGCTCGAGGATGCCGAGCCGCCCCTGCACGTAGGCGTCGTCGTCCCAGCGGTTCGGATCGAGGTGGTCGCCCCAGCACGTGCTCGTACCCGAGCATGTGCCCCGTGGGCCACCATCCCTCGAGGTACGGGTGGCCGGGCTCGGTCACGACGATGCGCGTGAAACCCTGCTCGGTCTCGGGTGCTGACGACGGCCGTGAGCCTCATCAACCCCTCGGTCATCGCGATCGGCGGATCGATGTCGCGCGTCGGCGAGCACCTCATCGCCGGGGTGCGCGAGATCGTCTACACCCGCTCCGCCCCGCTGGCCACCGAGCACCTCGCGATCGTGCAGTCGGCCGCCGCCGAGCGGGCCGCCGTGCGCGGCGCCGCGATCCTCGCCGTCGAGCACGCGCTCTCGCCCGAGGGCCTGGCGCACGCCTTCGCCCCCGCCCGCGTCCGCGCGTAGCGGGCGTGCCCGCGTGACGGGCGCCGGCGGGGAGGGGATCCGCCGACGCCCGCCGCCCGTCAGGCCGTCTCGACGAGGTGGCGCGCGTAGGCCCTCGTCGTGAGGAACGGCGTGAAGGTGGGGCTCAGCGCCACGTCGCGGAACACCTCGGCCGCCTCGTCGAAGCGGTCGCCCTCGCGGCGCTCGAGGCCCGCGAGCACGTCGTCCACGACCCCCGCGACGTGCTCGCGCGTGATGAGCGTGCCCTCGGCCGTCGACTGATCCTGGTGGATCCACTGCCAGATCTGCGAGCGCGAGATCTCGGCGGTCGCGGCGTCCTCCATGAGGTTGTTGATCGCCACGGCGCCCTGGCCGCGCAGCCACGCCTCGAGGTAGCGGATGGCCACCTCGACGTTCTCGCGCACGCCGCGATCGGTGATCGGCCGGCCGATGTGCAGCGACAGCAGGTGCCGCTCGCTCACGTGCACGTCGTCGCGCTGCCGGTCGAGCTGGTGCGGCCGGTCACCGAGGACGGCGTCGAACTCGGCCTGCGCCACGGGGATGAGGTCGGGGTGCGCCACCCACGTGCCGTCGAAGCCGTCGGCGGCCTCGCGCCGCTTGTCGGCGGCCACCTTCTGCAGCGCGTTGGCGTTCACCTCGGCGTCGCGCCGGCTGGGGATGAAGGCGCTCATGCCGCCGATCGCGTAGGCGCCGCGCTTGTGGCAGGTCTTCACGAGCAGCTCGGTGTAGGCGCGCATGAAGCCCACCGTCATCGTGACCTCGTTGCGGTCGGGCAGCACGAAGCGCGATCCGCGGCCGCGGTACGTCTTGATGATCGAGAAGATGTAGTCCCAGCGCCCCGCGTTCAGCCCCGCGCAGTGGTCGCGCAGCTCGTACAGGATCTCCTCCATCTGGAACGCCGCCGGCAGCGTCTCGATGAGCACGGTCGCGCGGATCGTGCCGTGCGGGATCGCGAGGAACTGCTCCGTGAAGGTGAACACCTGGTCCCACAGCCGCGCCTCCTCGGCCGATTCGAGCTTGGGCAGGTAGAAGTACGGCCCGCGCCCGCGGGCGATGAGCTCGCGCGCGTTGTGGAACGCGTAGAGCCCGAAGTCGACGAGCGATCCCGACGCGGCCATCGTGCGGCCGTGGCGGTCGGTGAAGTGCAGGTGGTGCTCCTCGAGGTGCCAGCCGCGCGGGCGCATCACGATCGTGGGCGTGCGCTCGGCGGTGACCGCGTAGTGCTTGCCCTCGGGAGAGGTGTGCTCGAGGCGCCCGCGGATCGCGTCGAACAGCGACAGCTGCCCGCCGATGACGTTCGCCCAGGTGGGGCTCGTGGCGTCCTCCTGGTCGGCCAGCCACACCCTGGCGCCCGAGTTGAGCGCGTTGATCGTCATGCGCGGGTCGGTGGGGCCGGTGATCTCGACGCGGCGGTCCTCGAGCCCGGGGCCGGCGCCGGCGACGCGCCAGTCGGGGTTCTCGCGGATGCGGCGCGTGTCCTCGCGGAAGCGCGGGTCGCGACCCAGGCCCACCTCGTAGCCGTGCCGCATGCGGTCGGCCAGGCGGTCGTAGCGCGCGCCGGCGAACAGCTCGTGCAGCTGCGCGAGGAAGGCCAGCGCCTCGGGCGTGAGGATCTCGGCGTAGCGCGGCCGCATCGGGCCGACCACGCGGATCGTGGGGTGGATGGTCTCGTGCGTGCGCTCGGTGCCGGGCGCGGGGGCGATGATCGTCATGATGTCCCTCCAGGGGATCGGTTCGTGCCGTGGGGCGGATGGCTCCGCCGGATCAGTGGAACTGCTCGGCCTCGGTGGAGCCGGCGAGCGCGAGGGTCGACGCGTCGGGGTTGAGGGCGGTCGACACCCGGTCGAAGTAGCCGGTGCCGGCCTCGCGCTGGTGGCGCGTGGCCGTGTAGCCCTGGGCCTCGGCGGCGAACTCGGCGTTCTGCAGCTCGACGTACGCCGTCATGGCGCTCTCGGCGTAGCCGCGCGCGAGCTGGAACATCGAGTGGTTCAGGGCGTGGAAGCCGGCGAGGGTGATGAACTGGAAGCGGTAGCCGAGCTCCGCCAGCTCCGCCTGGAACGACGCGATCTGCCGGTCGTCGAGGGCGGCCGACCAGTTGAAGCTCGGCGAGCAGTTGTAGGCGAGCATCTTGCCGGGGTGCTCGGCGTGCACCGCGGCGGCGAACTCGCGCGCGAGCTCGATGTCGGGCGTGCCCGTCTCGACCCACAGCAGGTCGGCGTACGGCGCGTACGCCAGGCCGCGCGCGATGACCGGGTCGATGCCGTTCCGCACCCGGTAGAACCCCTCGCTCGTGCGCTCGCCCGTGACGAACGGGCGGTCGCGCTCGTCCACGTCGCTCGTGAGCAGATCCGCCGCGAGCGCGTCGGTGCGGGCGATCTGGATCGTCGGCACGCCGGCGACGTCGGCGGCGAGGCGCGCGGCGTTGAGGGTGCGGATGTGCTGGCTCGTGGGCACGAGCACCTTGCCGCCCAGGTGGCCGCACTTCTTCTCGCTGGCCAGCTGGTCCTCCCAGTGGATGCCCGCGGCGCCGGCCTGGATCATGGCGTGCGCGAGCTCGTACGCGTTGAGCGGGCCGCCGAAGCCGGCCTCGGCGTCGGCGACGATCGGCGCCATCCAGTCGCGCGTGACCTCGCCCTCCGCGAACTCGAGCTGGTGCTGGCGCAGCAGCGCGTTGTTGATGCGGCGCACGACCGCGGGCACCGAGTTGGCGGGGTAGAGCGACTGATCCGGGTAGGTCTGCCCGGCGAGGTTCGCGTCGGCGGCCACCTGCCAGCCCGACAGGTAGATGGCCTTGAGGCCGGCGCGCACCTGCTGCACGGCCTGGTTGCCCGTGAGCGCGCCGAGCGCGCGCACGTACTCGTCGCCGCGCAGGTGCCGCCACAGCGTCTCGGCGCCGCGGTGGGCGAGCGTGGCGTCCTCGCGGATCGCGCCGCGCAGGCGGATGACGTCCTCGGCCGTGTACGTGCGCTCGATGCCGCTCCAGCGGGGGTTCGCGTCCCACTCCAGCTGGAGCTCCTCGGCGGTCTGGGTCCGGTCTCCCGGAAGGGCGGTGGTGGTCATGTCGGTCTCCTTCGTCCGTGCGGTGCGGCACCGCGTGAGACCACGATGTGTGAAGATCCACCGCCGCGGAGAGGATTGACCCGCAGAACTATTCCGGTTCTTCTGCCGGGCGGAACTTTGTGGCAGGATCGGCGCCATGGCCCTCGACGACGAGACCGGTGCCGACGCGATCGCGGTCGGCCGCCGCATCCGCGCGCTGCGCACGGAGCGCGGCATCCGCCTGGCCGAGCTGGCCGAGCGCGTGGGGCGCGCGCCCAGCCAGCTGTCGATGATCGAGAACGGCCGGCGCGAGCCCCGGCTGTCGATGCTGCGGGCCATCGCGCAGGCGCTCGACGTGCCCGTCGACGCGCTGCTCGAGCCGGACGAGCTCGACGAGCGCAGCCGCATGGAGGTGGCGCTCGAGCGCGAGCTGCGTTCGACGCGGTTCCGCGCGCTCGGGATCGAGCCGTTCCGCATCCCGAAGGGCATGCCGGACGAGGCCCTGCGGGCGATCCTGCGGCTGGCGGGCGAGATCGACCGGCTGAAGGACGAGCGCCAGGCCACGCCCGAGGAGGCGCGGCGGGCCAACAGCGAGCTGCGGGCCCTCATGCGCTCGCAGGACAACCACTTCCCGCACCTCGAGCGCACGGCGAGCGAGCTGCTCGAGGCGATCGGGCACCCCGGCGGGCCGCTCACGCAGCGCGCGGCGAGCGCAATCGCGGCGCACCTGGGGTTCACGCTGCACTACGTGGCCGACCTGCCCTCATCCACCCGCAGCGTGCTCGACCTCAAGCACCGGCGGCTCTACCTGCCGAACCGGGTCTCGGGCGATCCGCGCGCGCCGATCCTGCAGGCGCTCGCCAGCCGCGTGCTGGGGCACGCGGAGCCGTCGAGCTACGGCGAGTTTCTGCGCCAGCGCGTGGAGCAGAACTACCTTGCCGGCGCCCTGCTCATCCCCGAGGAGGGTGCGGTGGCGGCGCTACGGGAGGCGAAGGAGCGCCGCGCGATCTCGATCGAGGATCTGCGCGACGCGTACTCGGTGTCGTACGAGACCGCCGCCCACCGCTTCAGCAATCTCGCCACGCGCCACCTCGACATCCCCGTGCACTTCCTCAAGGTGCACGAGTCGGGCACCATCACGAAGGCGTACGAGAACGACGACGTCAACTTCCCCGCCGACCGGCTCGGCGCCATCGAGGGGCAGCTGTGCTGCCGGCACTGGACGAGCCGGGTGATCTTCGACGTGGAGGACCACTTCAACCCGTACTACCAGTACACCGACACGGGCAACGGCACGTACTGGTGCACGGCACGCGTGGAGCACTCCAGCCAGGGCGCGCACTCGGTGAGCGTGGGCGTGCGCTTCGACGACACCAAGTGGTTCGCCGGGCGCGACACCCCGAACCGCCGCGTCTCGCGCCACGCGGTCGAGACGTGCTGCCGCCGCCCGCCCGAGGAGCTCGCGGGCCGTTGGCGCGACGGCGCCTGGCCCAACGTCGCCACGCCCCGCACCCTGCTCGCGACCCTCCCCACGGGATCGTTCCCGGGCGTGGACACGACCGACGTGTACGAGTTCCTGGACGCTCACGCGCCCAGGAACTGACGTGCGGTGTCATCTGCGCGCTCCGCGCGCGGCGGCGCTGCCGCGCCGCGGGACGCTCACGCGCCCGCGGACTGACGTGCAGGCGCTCGGACGCTCACGCGCCCAGGAACTGACGTGCAGGCGCTCGGTTCGACGAGGGGTCGGGGTCAGGCGCGGGTGAAGAGGTAGCCGCGCTTGGGGTCGAAGCCGCCGATGGTGAGGCCGCGGGTGGTGAGGACGCCCATCTCGCGGCGCACGCGCATGCGCCACTCGTGCGCCTCGCGCGGGTCCTCCTCGCGCATCCGCTCCACGTCGTCCGGGATCTCGAGGGTCGCCTCGATCCGATCCTCCGCGGGGGTCTGCGCGAAGTCGGCGAGCGCCCACTTCACGTCGAGGCGGTCGCTCTCGTCGCCCGCGTCGCCGCCGCCGAAGATGCCGTACTGGTTCACCGCGTAGCCCGTCACGCGCGCGCCGAGCACCGTGAGGTAGAAATGCGCGTTGCGCGAGATGAGCGGATCGAACGTCCAGGTGATGTTGCCGACCTCGTGCGCGAGGGCCCACTGGCGCTGGTGCTCCTTGAGCTCGCGGCCCCAGCCGCGGCCGCGGAACTCGGGCAGCAGCGCCGTGATGTGCGAGTGCATCGAGCGCGAGGCCGGGGTGCCGAAGAACGCCACCGAGGCGCCCACCATGCGGCCGTCGTCGAAGTAGCCGGTGACGTAGTTGCCCGACTGCTGCAGCGCGCGCATGGTGCCGGCGTCGATCACCCTCTCGGGGCCGCGGATGGCGTCGAAGATGCCCTGCGCCTCCAGGATGAGCTCGACGGTGTCCAGGTCGCGGATCTCACGCATGTGTTCCAGCGTATGCTCTCGCGGGCCGCGCCTCGCGCCGGGGCGGCCGTCAGCGGCGCGACGCGGCCCCGCGCCGGACCGCCTCCGCCCGGCGCTCCCGGCGCACGGCCGCGCGCCGGTCGCGCCGCGCGCGGCGGCGCGCCTCGGCGTCCCAGGCCGGCACGGCGACGACGAGGTACAGCGCGGCAGCGGACAGGATCATCGCACCCCAGCCGCCGAACATGACCGGCGGCTGATCGGCGAACTGCCCGACGCCCGCGGCGATCATGCCCGCGGCGAAGAGCAGCCCCAGCACGCCCGCGCCGCGGCGGATCGCGCGCGCGATCATCCAGCCGGCGGCGGCGATCGGGCCGACGATCGACAGCCCAGCGAGCACGAACGAGACGGTCACGAGCAGGCCGAGGCCCGTCGCGGTCCCGATCGCGATGCCGGCGGCGGCGAGCACGAGGCCCCCGGCGAGCGCGATCGTGAGCCACATCGCGGCGTGACGCGGTGGCGAGACGCGCTGCGGGCGCGCGGCCCGGCGGGCCCGGCGCTCGTCGCGGCGCTGGGCACGGCGCGCGGCGCGCTCGGCGCGGCGGTCGGGACGCGCCGCTCGGTCTTCGCGCGGCGGGACGTCGGTGCGGGAGGACTCCGGAGTCGGCGTGGTACTGCGCATGCGAACACCACAGCAAGCGTCGCTATGACGTCGCTGAAGAGTCCTCGGCGGGCGCGTCCACGAGGGCGCGCGAGAGCGCGGGGGCGTGGTCGTGGCGCAGCTCGGCGAACGCGGTCCGCAGCGCGCCGCGCGCCGCCTGCACGGCGGGCGAGGCGTGGGCCGAGGTGCGCGCCGAGGTGTAGAGCTCGCGGTGCGGCGATCCGGGCAGGTCCACGAGGCGCACGCGGGCGTCGTCCTCGGCGATCGCGAGGTCGGGGATCAGGCCGACGGCGTGCCCGGCCTGGATGAGCCGGCTGTGCGCGAGCAGGTCGGCGGCGGCGTAGCGCACGTCGGGCTCGAAGCCGGCGGCCCGGCACTGCTGCACGGCCCACGCGCGGGCGGCGGTGCCCTCCGGCTCCATCACCCACGCCGCGTCGCGCGCCTCCGCGAGCGAGGCGAGGTGGCTGCCCGGCGCCGCGGCGAGGCGGATCGGATCGGCGCCGAGGAGTTCGCGATCGAGCCCCTCGCGGTGCGGGCGGGTGTGTCCCGGGTACTGCTCGGCGATCGCCAGGTCGTAGCCGCGCGCCTCGACCTCGAACAGCCCGGCCTCGGGCGGCACGACGACGACCTCGACGCGCAGGCCGGGTCGCTCGGCGGCGAGGATCTCGAGCGCGCGCGGCACGAGGGCGCGCGCCGCGGTCTGCAGCGCGGCGATCCGGACCGTCCCGACGCTGGGCGCGAGGGCGTCGAGATCGGCGCGCACTTCCTCCTCGAGGGCGAGCACGCGGGCCGCGTGGGCGGCCACCGCCTCGCCATGGGGCGTGAGCCGAAGACGCCGCCCGTCGGGCTGCAGCAGCGGCACGCCCACCTCGCGCTCCAGCTGCGCGAGCTGCTGCGACACGGTCGACGGGCTGTAGCTCAGGGCGGCCGCGACGGCGGCGATCGTGCCGCGCAGCTGCAGCTCGCGCAGCAGCTGCAGGCGCCGCGTGCTCCAGGCCTCCGTCACCATTCGATGCTATCGAACGGTTCCCTTCGAAACGGGCCGCTTTTGTCGAACTGTCTCGGCCCGCACACTGGTACGCGCCCCACCCGAGAAAGGCCCCGCATGACCATCGACTCGCCCGCCGCCCCGCAGCCCGCCGCCCCCGATCCGTCCGGCATCGACCCCGCGCTGGCGGACGAGGCCATCGCGCTCGTGCGCACCTGGCTCGAGGCGGCCCGCGGCGAGCGCGTCGATGCCGCCGCCCGCAACCTGGCCGGCGTGCTGCGCGATCCGAACGGCCTGGCGTTCACGGTCGGCTTCGTCGACGGCGTCGTGCGCCCCGAGGACACGCGCGTGGCGGCGCGCAACCTCACCCAGCTCGTCCCCCTCATCCCGTCGTTCCTGCCCGCCCCGCTGCGCGGCCTCATCCGCCTGGGCGCGGCGTTCGCGCCGATCCTGCCGGGCGTCGTCGTGCCGGCCAGCCGCGCCGTGCTGCGGCGCATGGTGCGCCACCTCATCGTCGACGCCCGCGACGAGAAGCTGGGCGCCGCCCTCGCGCGCATCCGCGGCGAGGGCACGCGCCTGAACGTGAACCTGCTGGGCGAGGCGATCCTGGGCCGCCGCGAGGCCGAGCGGCGCCTGGCCGGCACGCGCCGGCTGCTCGAGCGCGACGACGTCGACTACGTGTCGATCAAGGTCTCGTCGACCGTCGCGCCGCACAGCCCGTGGGCCTTCGACGAGGCGGTGCGCGACGCGGTCGATGCGCTGCTGCCGCTGTACGAGGTCGCGCGCGAGCGCGGCACCTTCATCAACCTCGACATGGAGGAGTACAAGGACCTCGACCTCACGCTCGCGGTCTTCACCTCGATCCTGTCGCGGCCCGAGTTCCTCGAGCAGGAGGCCGGCATCGTGCTGCAGGCGTACCTGCCCGACGCGCTCGGGGCGATGATCCGCCTGCAGGAGTGGGCCGCCGAGCGCGTCTCGCGCGGCGGCGCGCCCATCAAGGTGCGCGTCGTCAAGGGCGCGAACCTGCCGATGGAGCAGGTCGACGCCGAGACGCACGGCTGGCCGCTGGCCACCTGGCAGAGCAAGCAGCACAGCGACGCGTCGTACAAGGCGGTGCTGGACTACGCGCTCACGGCCGAGCGCGTGCGCAGCGTGCGGATCGGCGTGGCCGGGCACAACCTCTTCGACATCGCGCTCGCGTGGCTGCTGGCCCGCCGCCGCGGCGCCGAGGCGGGCGTGGAGTTCGAGATGCTGCTGGGCATGGCCACCGCGCAGGCGGCCGTCGTGCGCCGCGAGGTGGGCTCGCTGCTGCTGTACACGCCCGTCGTGCACCCCGACGAGTTCGACGTGGCGATCGCGTACCTGATCCGCCGGCTCGAGGAGGGCGCGAGCCCCGAGAACTTCATGTCGGCCGTGTTCGACCTCGACACCGACCCGACGCTGTTCGAGCGCGAGAAGCAGCGCTTCCTCGCCTCGATCGAGCTCATGCCGCGCGAGGTGCCCGCCCCCAACCGCGTGCAGGATCGCCGCGAGCCGCAGCCGGCCGGACCGCGCGACGGCTTCGCGAACACGCCCGACACCGACCCGAGCCTCGCTGCCAACCGCGAGTGGGCGGCCGGCATCCGCTCCCGGATGGAGGGATCGACCCTCGGCGCCGACACGCTCGCGGCGCACGCCGTGACCGACGCCGCCGCGCTCGACGCGATCGTCGAGGGCGCCGCGGCGGCGGGCGCCGCGTGGCGCGAGCTCGGGGCACAGGCCCGCGCCGCGATCCTGCACCGCGCCGGCGACGTGCTCGAGGCCCACCGCGCCGAGCTGCTGGAGGTCATGGGATCGGAGACCGGGAAGGTCATCGAGCAGGGCGACCCCGAGGTCTCGGAGGCGATCGACTTCGCGCACTACTACGCCGAGAGCGCCGAGCGGCTCGCCGACGTCGACGGCGCCGCGTTCGAGCCCGTCGGCCTCACGGTCGTGACCCCGCCGTGGAACTTCCCCGTCGCGATCCCCGCCGGATCCACCCTCGCCGCCCTCGCCGCCGGTTCGCCCGTGATCCTCAAGCCGGCGCCGAACGCCGCCCGCTGCGGCGCCGTGCTGGCCGAGGCGCTGTGGGAGGCCGGCGTGCCGCGCGACGTGCTGCGGCTCGTGCACGTGGACGAGAGCGAGCTGGGCTCGCGCCTCATCGCACACGAGCGGGTCGAGCGCGTCATCCTCACCGGCGCGTACGAGACGGCCGAGCTGTTCCGCTCGCTGCGGCGCGATCTGCCGCTGCTGGCCGAGACGAGCGGCAAGAACGCGGTCATCGTCACGCCGAGCGCCGACCTCGACCTCGCGGCCAAGGACGTGGCCTACTCGGCCTTCGGGCACGCGGGCCAGAAGTGCTCGGCCGCGTCGCTCGTCGTGCTCGTCGGATCCGTCGCGAAGAGCGAGCGGTTCCGGCGCCAGCTGCTCGACGCCGTCGACGGCTACACGGTCGGCATGCCGTGGCAGGCCGAATCGCGCGTGGGCCCCCTCATCGAGCCGGCCTCGGGCAAGCTGCTGCGCGCCCTGACGCAGCTCGAGCCCGGCCAGTCGTGGCTGCGCGAGCCGGAGCGGCTCGACGAGGCCGGCGCGCTGTGGCGGCCCGGCATCCGCGACGGCGTGCGACCGGGCAGCGAGTTCCACCGCACGGAGTACTTCGGCCCGGTGCTCGGGATCATGACGGCCGAGACGCTCGACGAGGCGATCGAGATCGTGAACGCCGTCGAGTACGGCCTCACGTCGGGCCTGCACGCGCTCGACCCCGACGAGATCGCCACGTGGCTGGATCGCGTGGAGGCGGGCAACGCGTACGTCAACCGCGCCACGACCGGCGCGATCGTGCAGCGCCAGCCGTTCGGCGGCTGGAAGAAGTCGGCCATCGGCGCGGGCACGAAGGCCGGCGGCCCGAGCTACCTGTTCGGGCTCGGCACGTGGCGCGACGCGCCCGTGCGCGCGGGCGGGGCCGATCTCGACCCGGCCGCGCGGCGCGCCGTCGCCGCGGTGGCCGAGGCGGACGCGGACTCGGCGCAGGACGCCGCCTGGCTCACCGCCGCGCTGCGCACCGACATCGCGGCCGTGGCCGACGAGTTCGGTCTGGCGCGCGACGTGCAGGGGCTACAGCTGGAGCAGAACGTGCTGCGCTACCTGCCGGTGCCGGTCACGGTGCGCGCCGAGGGCGGCCGCGCCGCCGAGCTCGTGCGCGTCGTCGCGGCCGGCCTGCGCGCCGGATCGCCCGTGGCGGTGAGCGCGGCCGCGGAGCCCCCGGCGGGCGTGCGCGCCTACCTCGCGGCCTCCGGCGTGGAGCTCGCGGTCGAGTCGGGCGAGGCGTGGGCGGCGCGCGCCGCCGCGCTCGCGTCGACGGGCGGCCGCATCCGCCTCATCGGCGGATCGGCGGCGGCGGTGTGCGAGGCGACGGGCGGCGCGCCGAACGTCGCGGTCTACGAAGGCCCCGTCGTGTCGGCCGGACGCGTCGAGCTGCTGCCGTTCCTGCGCGAGCAGGCCGTCTCGATCACGGCGCACCGGTTCGGCAACCCGCGCCGGTACGAGGTCCCGGCCGGCATCGCCGGCGCCTGAGACGGTCCCGGGCGCCGGCGGGACGGCCGCGCGCCCGGGAGCCCCGAGGGGCCGCCCCGTAGACTCGGGCCCGACCGACCCGATCGCCGCGGGAGGGCCTGTGACGGCACGAGCATGGTTCGGGGTGTCGCGCCTCGCGACCGCCGCCGTGTGCGCCGTCGCGCTGCTGCACCGCCTGCTGTGGGGCCTCGGATCGCAGACGATCGCCGGGCAGAACTTCTTCGCCTACCTCACGATCCAGTCGAACATCGCCTTCACGATCGTCGCGGCCGTGGGCGGCGTCGTGGCGCTGCGGCGGCGCGAGGACCCGCGCTGGCTCACCGACGTGCGTACCGTCGTGCTGAGCTGGACGATCACCGCCGGCCTCGTGTTCGCCGTGCTCATGTGGCAGTCGAACCTTCGCGGCATCCCCATGTGGGTGCCGTGGTCCGACTACGTGCTGCACTTCGCCCTGCCGGCGCTGACGGTGCTGGGGTGGATCGTCGGGCCGGGGCGGCAGCGCGCCCGCTGGCGCGTGGTGCCGTGGGTGCTCGCCTTCCCCGTCGTGTGGGGGCTGGCGACGATGTGGCGCGGATCGCGCATCGGCTGGTACCCGTACTACTTCCTCGACCTGCGCCAGGTGAGCGGCTTCGCCGAGTTCGCCGGCACGTGCGCCTTCGCCCTCGCGGTGTTCGCGGGCGTGGCGAGCGGGCTCATCCTGCTCAGCCGGCGCGAGACCGTCTGAGGTCTCCGAGCGAGGTCAGGCGTCGACGAACGGCGCGAGCGCGTCGAGCGCGGCCTGCACGGCGTCGGCCTCGTCGAGTTCCGCGAACGCGCGTGCCGCCTCGCCGCCGATGAGGCCCACGAGGATCGGATCGCCCGTGACGGCGGCGAGGTTCACCCACGTCCGCAGGGTCGCCTCGCCGTCGAGCAGGTGCCAGACGGCGGCGTCGGTCGCCCAGAACGGCTCCTCGAAGCGCAGCCAGAGCTGCTCCACGGCGCCGCTGCCCAGCGCGGCGATCGCGCTGCGGTGGCCGAGGGGCAGCGGCGGATCGAACTCGATCGATCCGCGCTGCAGCACGCCGATCGGCACGGTGAGGATCGCGCGGTCGGCCGACACCGCCTCGCCCGTGCCCAGCCGCAGGCTCACGCCCGTCTCGTCGTAGGAGACGCCCAGCACCGAGGTCGACAGCGAGACCGACAGCCCGTCGACGGCGTCGGCGGCCAGGCGCGCCGTGTCGCCGAGCGCGGCGGCGCGGGGGCCGGGAAGCGCCGGCGGGTACCAGGCCGACAGCTCGTCGGCATCCGCCCCCGCGTGCCCGGCCAGCACGGCGAGCGCGGCGGCCACGGCCGGGTCCTCGGGATCGGCGCCCGACTGCGCGAGCGCCTCCGACAGCGGCACGTCCGCCGGCTGATCCTGCGCCCACGCCGCGGCGCTCCGGATCGGGTCGAGGGAGGGCACGTCGCCCTCGCCCTCGGCCGAGCGGGCGGCCTCGCCCTCCAGGTCGCGCACGTCGGCGTCGAGCTCCTCGAGGCGCGCGCGCAGCGAGTCGTCGTCGGCGTCGACGAGCCAGGCGCCCAGCTGGGGCACGACCGGCCAGTCCTTGTCGTCGAGCGTGTGCAGCCGGCCGCCGACGCGGTCGCGCGCCTCCACCACCGTGACCTCGTACCCGGCGTCGGCGAGGAACCGGGCGGCCCGGGCCCCGGCGACGCCCGCGCCCACGACGAACACCCGCTCGCCGTCGCCGGCGACCTCGGTGACCGCGACCGCCGCGCGCACGCCGTCCTGCGCGGCCGCGGTGAGCGATCCGACGGGGTCGCCCAGGGCGTCGCCCGCGAAGAAGACCCGCTGGGCGAGGGGCCGGGCCAGCTGCGCCCTGTCGGCCTCGGACGACCCCGGCGGCACGTAGGCGCGGGCGCCGCGGGCGAACGGATCGGTCGTCCACGCGCTGCGCGCGAAGTCGGCGGGGGCGGGCACGCCGCCCTCGGGCGTGAGGGTCGGCGAGGGGCTCGACGGCGAGGGGCGGGGGGCGGGCGGATCGGGGGTGCACGACGCGAGCAGCAGCGTCACGGCGCCGGTGCCGGCGCCGAGCAGGAGCGTGCGTCGCGTGACCCTCATCTCACGCGCCACCCTATCCGCTCCGGGCCGCGGGAGCGGCCCCGACGGCGCCGGGCCGGCGCCGGGCCGGCGTCACGCGGCGTCATGGAACGCGACACGCGAGGGGCGTTCCGCGTACGCTCGCGATCGTCCACCCGTTCGGCCGTCCGCCTCGACGAGGAGCCCCATGAGCACCATCCAGACCACCACCGCCGGCAGCCTGCCCCGCACGCAGGCGCTCATCGACGCCAACGCGGCGCGCGAGTTCGAGGACGACGGCTTCACGCTGAAGTCCTCGCCGGAGTTCGAGGGGCTGCTGGCCGATGCGGTGGCCGACGTCGTCGAGCGCCAGCGCCAGGCCGGCATCACGCAGCCGGGCGACGGCGAGTACGGCCACGCCATGTCGGCGCCGACCGACTACGGCGCGTGGTGGGTCTACTCGTTCCAGCGCGCGAAGGGCCTGACCCTCACCGACGAGGACATCTTCTCGCAGCAGCCCGTGCGCTCCGAGCCCGGGAACATCCGGCTGACGTCGTTCCCCGACCGCCGGGACTGGACGATCTTCCGCGAGGCCTACAGCGACCCGAACAGCTTCATCAGCGTCGGCAGCAACGCCACCGCGTTCCCCGCCACGACCGGCCCCATCGCGTACGCCGGCCACGACGCCGTCGCGAGCGACGTGCGCAACCTCACGGCCGCGCTGCGGCCCGGCGAGCAGGGCTTCATCCCCTCGCTCGCGCCCGGGTCGGCCGCGCGCATCGCCAACCGGTACTACGCCACCGACGAGGAGCACATCGCCGCGTGGGGCGCGGCGCTGCACCACGAGTACAAGGCGATCACCGACGCGGGCCTCATCGTGCAGCTCGACGATCCCTCGCTGGCCGAGAACTGGGACCAGATCAACCCGGAGCCGAGCGTGGAGGACTACCTCGCCTTCACGCAGATCCGGATCGACGCGATCAACGAGGCGATCCGCGGCCTGCCCAAGGAGCTCGTGCGCCTGCACCTGTGCTGGGGATCGTGGCACGGCCCGCACACGACCGACATCGAGCTGAAGCACATCCTCAAGACCGTGCTGGGCGCCAACGTCGGGCAGATCTCGTTCGAGGCCGCCAACGCCCGCCACGAGCACGAGTGGGCGGTGTGGGAGGAGAACAAGGACATCATCCCCGACGACCTCGTGCTCGTCCCGGGCGTCATCGGCCACTCCACGAACCTCGTCGAGCACCCCGACCTCGTGGCGCAGCGCATCGAGCGCTTCGCCCGGATCGTGGGCCCGGATCGCGTCATCGCCTCGACCGACTGCGGCCTGGGCGGCCGCCTGCACCCGCAGATCGCGTGGGCCAAGCTCGAGTCCCTCGGCGAGGGTGCGCGCCGCGCCGGCGCCCGGGTCTGAGCCCCGGTCCGAGCGGCGCCCGTCCCCTCCTGCACAGCGCCCGGGCTCTGTCCCGCACAACGAAGGAAAACCGCGGGACGGACAGGGCGACACGCCGCGGCCGCGCTCGCCCGCGGACCCGTGTTCCTTCGTTGTGCAGGACCGGGGCGGTCGCGGGTCCGCGCCCGCGGCGCAAGGGGGCAGCTACGGCCGGCTGCGCTCGCTGTTCGACCGCGGCAGCTGCAGCACGATGGCCGCGCCCAGCACCGCCGCGCCGGCATAGAGGAAGAACACCCCGGGGTAGCCGTTGCCCGACGCGATCATGACGCCCGTGAGGTAGGGGCCGACGATCGCGCCCAGGCGGCCGACGCCCGAGACGAGGCCGAGACCCGTGCCCACGAGGTGCTTCTCGTACACGTGACCGCACATGGCGTACAGCAGCGCCGAGGTGGAGAAGACGAACAGCCCGGTCACGAACACGACCGCGTTCAGCGCGATCTCGCTGCCGATCCGGATCGACATGACGGCCAGGAACACCGCCGCGCCGGCGAACCACAGCGCCGTGACGCCCTTGATCCCCCGCGCGTCGGCGGCGCGCGCCGAGATGACGATGCCGGCGAGGGCCCCGGCGTTGAGCAGGAAGAGCATCACGAGCGAGTCGGCCACGGGGTAGCCCGCCGTGGTCATGATCTTGGGCAGCCACGAGTTCATGCCGTAGACGAGCACGAGGCCCATGAAGTTCGCCGCCCACAGCGCAAGGGTGATGCGCAGGTAGCGCGGCTTCAGCGTGTCGAGCGCGCGGGCCCGCGGGGCGGCGTCGGCCGCCGGACCGGCGACGTGCGCGGCCGTCTCGGGCAGCGCGAAGATCATGACGATGCCGAGCACGAGGCCCAGCCCACCGCCCGCCGCGAAGAGCCACTCCCAGTGCAGGCCGGCGGCGAGCGCGGCGAGCGAGGCCGCCACCGCGCCCACGTGGTAGCCGGTCATGACGAGGCCGTTGGCGCGGGCGCGGCGGCCGGGAGGGGCCGCCTCCTGGATCATCGCGAGCGCGACGGGCATGCAGCCGCCCAGGCCGATGCCGGCGAGCAGGCGCAGCACCCCCATCGCGAACGGATCGGGGAAGAGCGGCAGCAGCAGCGTGAGCGCCGAGAAGCTCAGCACCGCCGCGATGAGCGGCACACGCCGCCCGAAGCGATCGGAGATCGGCCCCATCGTCGCCGCGCCGAGGCCCACGCCGACGAGCGAGAGCGTGACGACGACGTTCATCGCCGCCGTGTCGAGCCCGACCGGGCCCGTGAGCGTGGGCATCGCGGCGCCGAGCGCGACGATGTCGTACCCCTCGAACACCACGGTGAGCCAGCACAGCACGGTCACCCACCGGCTCGCGGCGGGCGCGGGGCTGATCTGCTTCGGGAGGGCCTGCGACATCGTGGTCCTTGCTCGAGGGGCGGCGCGTCGGGTGCGCGCCTGGGAGTTCCCGACGCGCCGGCGGCCGTCGTGCGTCTCATTCTGACGCCTCCCGCGCTCCCGTGCGCCGCGATCGGTGTCAAGCCCGCGCGAGCGGGCCCGGTGCCGACCGATACTGTCGGCATGGTCCGCCTCCGCCGCACGTCCCCGGATCAGCCCGGCTGGACGCGGCGGAGGGCCGGCCGGGGCTTCCAGTACCTCGACGCGTCGGGCGCCCGGCTGCCCGACGAGGCCGTGAAGCGCATCCGCTCGCTGGCGATCCCGCCCGCGTGGCGCGACGTGTGGATCACGCCGCACGAGAACGGCCACCTGCAGGCCGTGGGCACCGACGACGCCGGGCGGCGCCAGTACCTCTACCACCCGCAGTGGCGCACGCGCCGCGACGCGGCGAAGTTCGACCGCGTGCTCGACTTCGGCGCCGCGCTCGGGCGGTCGCGGCCGCGCCTGCTCGACGACCTCGACGTCGACGGCATGCCGCTCGAGCGCGCGTGCGCCGCCGCGGTGCGCCTGCTCGACCTCGGCTGCTTCCGGATCGGCGACGACGTGTACGGCGACCGCTACGGCAGCTACGGGCTCACGACGCTCGAGCGCGCGCACGTGCGGCGCGCCGGCGGGCTGCTCGTGTTCCGTTTCACGGGCAAGTCCGGCATCCCACACCGGATCGAGATCGACGACGAGCGCGTCGTCGGGGCGATCGAGGCGATGCGCCGGCGCCGAGGCGAGCCGACGGCGCTGCTCGCCTTCCGCGACGGGCGCGGCTGGCGGCGGCTGACGCCGGCGCTCGTGAACGAGTACGTGCGCGACGCGACCGGCGCCGACGCCACCGCGAAGGACTTCCGCACGTGGCACGCCACGGTGCTGGCGGCGAGCGAGCTCGCCGGGCGCCACGACGAGGGCGCGACCGCCGCGGCCCGCAAGCGCGCGGTCGCCGACGCGATGCGCGAGGTGGCGGCCTTCCTCGGCAACACCCCGACGGTCGCCCGCTCGTCGTACGTGGATCCGCGCGTCGTGTCGGCGTTCGACGAGGGCCGCACGATCGAGCGGGCCGTGCGCCGGTCGCATCCCGACGCCGACACCCGCCAGCTCGCGCTCGAGCGCGCGACGATCCGGCTCATCCGCGACTGACGCGCGGGCGCGGGATCAGGAGGCGAGGCGGCGGAAGCGGTCGTGCATGCGGTCGCGGCGCGACGACGCGCGCTCGGAGCGATCCGTGCCCAGCGATCCGGCGCCCGCCACCTTGAGGATCGCCCGAGCGAGCACCTCGGCCGGTTGCGTGCGGCGGGCGACGTCGTCGGCGAGCATCTCGACGAGGGCGGCGACCTCGGCCTCGGCGCGGGCCGCGATGGGGAACCACGGCAGCGCGTGGTGCCACGCCTTGAACGCCACCTGCAGCACCTCGTGCCGCTGCTCCACGTGCGCGCGCTCGTGCGCCATGACGGCGGCGAGCTCTCCGGGCTCGAGGTCGTCGAGCAGCCCGCGCGAGAGCACGGTGACCGAGCCGACGCCGCGCGGCAGGCAGTACGCCACGGGCGCGGCGTCGTCGAGCACGCGCGTGCGGGCGCGATCCGGATCGGGCACGCTCAGCAGCTCGAGCAGCGCGAGGTGGCGGCGGCGCTGCCGCTCGAACGACACGACGGAGGCGACGAGGTGCGCGAGCAGGTACGCGGCGAGCGCGAGCGCGGGGATGCCCGCGAGCCAGGGATGGGCGGGCACGAGGGCGATGCCGACCAGCCACAGCGAGCCGATCATCGTGAAGCCACCGGCCAGGGCGATGCCCTGCCACAGCAGCAGCGCGAGCACGGGCCGGCGCGGCGGCCACGCGGCCCGCGAGAGCGCGATCGGCACGGGCCACGCCAGCAGCACGGCTACGAGCGCGCAGGCGGCGGCCGCCGCCAGGTCCCACGCCGTCACGCTCACCGCTCAAGCGTATTCGTCCGCGCCCGGCCCGGTTCCCGGCTGCGGTGGTGAACTACACAGAGCCCGCGAGCAGCCGGCGGAGGATGGCCGCGTCCTCCTCGGAGACGCCGCCGACGAAGCGCGCGAGCACCGCGCTGCGGTCGTCGGCCACGCCGAGCACCTCGTGCATCAGCTCGGCCATGTGCTCCTCGCGCGAGCCGACCGCGCGGTAGCGGTGCGGGCGCGCCGAGCGGTCGCTCGTCACGAACCCCTTCTTGTCGAGCCGCGAGAGCACCGTCAGCAGCGTCGTGGCCGCCAGGTCCCTCCCCTGCGCCTCGAGCACGTCCTTGACGTCGTAGGCGGTGAGGGGCTGATCCGCGTCCCAGACGACGTCCATCACGGCCCGCTCCAGGTCACCCAGATTCGCCATCGCCTCCCCTTCCTGCGCGTAGACGAGGTCCTATTCTACCCGCGGCCGAAGATGTTCTACACCCGGTCGAAATCGCTTCTTCTATGTGGTGTCGAACTACTTCTACAGTATGTAGAATCCAGGGGACGCATCACCTGACGAAGGGGGCAGCGGTGGATCCGCTCGACATCGCGCGCTGGCAGTTCGGCATCACGACCGTCTACCACTTCCTCATGGTCCCGCTCACGCTGGGCCTCGGCATGACCGTCGCGATCCTGCAGACCCGATGGGTGCGCACGGGCGACGAGCGCTACCTGCGCATGACGAAGTTCTGGGGCAAGCTCTACCTCATCAACTTCATCGTGGGCGTGGCCACCGGCCTCGTCCAGGAGTTCCAGTTCGGCATGGCCTGGAGCGAGTACTCCCGCTTCGTCGGCGACGTGTTCGGCGCCCCGCTCGCGCTCGAGGGCCTGCTGGCGTTCTTCGCCGAATCGACCTTCCTCGGCGTGTGGATCTTCGGCTGGGGCCGCCTGCGCAAGGGCCTGCACCTCATGGCGCTGTGGTTAGCGGTGATCGGATCGTGGATCTCGGCGTACTTCATCATCGTCGCGAACTCGTGGATGCAGCACCCGGTGGGCGTCGAGCTCGGCGCCGACGGCCGCCCCGTCATGACCGACATCTGGGCCGTGCTCACCAACAACACGGCGCTGGCGGCGTTCTCGCACACGATCGCGGGCGCGCTCGTCGTGGCGGGCATGTTCCTGCTCGGCATCAGCTGGTACCACCTGTGGCGCCGCCGCCACGACGGCATCGACACGGTGGACGAGCGCGGCGCGGTCGTCGTCGGATCCGCCCCCGGCATCCCCGGCCGCGACGAGAAGGACCACGGCGTGTGGCTGCGGTCGCTGCGCATCGGCGCGCTCGTGGCGATCCTCGGCTTCGGCGGCACGGTCATCACGGGCGACATCCAGGGCAAGCTCATGTACGAGCAGCAGCCGATGAAGATGGCCGCGGCCGAGGCCGCCTGCCACACCGGCTCGTCGTTCTCCGTGCTGTCGATCGGCGACCCGGGATCGACCGACTGCGAGGACGTCGTCACGCTCATCGAGATCCCCGGTGTGCTCGGCTTCCTCGGCGCCGGCGACTTCGACGCGCAGATGCCCGGGATCAACGACCTCGAGCCGCAGTACGTCGACCAGTACGGCGAGACGATCCCCGACGACGAGCTGTACGGCGACCGCGCGGGCTCGGAGGTGCAGTACGTGCCGCCGATGTGGGTGACGTACTGGGGCTTCCGGCTCATGATCGGCCTCGGCGGCATCGTCGCGGCCGCCGCCGTGGTGGCGCTCTGGCTCACCCGCCGCGGCACCGTGCCGACCTCGAAGTGGATCATGCGGCTCGCGCTGCTCGGGATCGTCGCGCCGTTCGCGGCGAACATCGCCGGCTGGGTCTTCACCGAGATCGGCCGCCAGCCGTTCGTCGTGGCGCCGAACCCCGACCCGTCGGGCATCGACGGCGTGTTCATGTTCACGGCGGCGGCGGTCTCCCCCGGTGTGACGGCCGGCGAGATGCTCTTCTCGGTCATCGCGCTCACGACGATCTACGGCGTGCTCGCGGTCGTCGAGATCGGGCTGCTCGCCAAGTACATCCGCGGCGGGGTGGTCTCCGGCATGCCCGAGCTCGGCCATGCCGACGACCACGACGACGAGCCGCCCACCGACCGGCGAGACGACGTGCTCGCGTTCGCCTACTGATCCGCTGGCAAGGAGAGAGACATCATGGACGCCCTTCCCGTCGTCTGGTTCATCGCGATCGCCGTGCTCTGGATCGGGTTCCTGCTCCTCGAGGGCTTCGACCTCGGCGTGGGCATGCACCTGCTGTTCTCGACGCGCGACGAGCGCGAGCGGCGCACGATGCTCAACACGATCGGACCCGTGTGGGACGGCAACGAGGTGTGGCTCATCACGGCGGGAGCCGCGATCTTCGCGGCGTTCCCGTTCTGGTACGCCTCGCTGTTCAGCTCGCTCTACATCCCGCTCACGATCACCCTGCTCGCGCTGATCCTGCGCGCGGTGTCGATCGAGTACCGCGGCAAGGTGCACTCGGAGCGCTGGCGGCGGTTCTGGACGCGGGCGCTCGGCTGGGGCTCGCTCGTCGTCGCGTTCTGCATCGGGGCGGCCCTGGCCATCACGTCGACCGGCCTGCCGATCGACGACAACGGCGACCGCGTGGGGCACCCGTTCGTGTGGCTCACGGTGCCGGCCGTCCTGGGCGGCCTGGGCGTGGTCGGCTTCGCGCTCGTGCACGGCTCGACGTTCCTGGCACTCAAGACCGACGGCGCGATCCGCGAGCGCGCCGCGCGCTTCAGCGCCACGTGGGCGCCGCTGCTGCTCGCGCCCGCCGCCGCGTGGGCGCTGTGGGTGCAGTTCGCCCACGGCGGCAACCCGATGTCGTGGGCCCTCGTGGTGCTCGCCGTCGTGGCCGCGGCCTTCGGCTGGGGCAGCGCGCGCCGGCGCCACGAGGGCCGCGCGTTCCTCGGCTACTCCGGGTTCGTGCTCTTCGGCGCCGGCTCGATCTTCGCGGGCATGTTCCCCTACGTGCTGCCCTCGACGCTCGACGCCGACTTCGGCCTCACGGTGTGGGGCGCCGCGAGCGGCACCTACACGCTCTCGGTGATGACCGTGGTGGCCGCCATCGGGCTGCCGATCGTGCTGGGATACCAGGCATGGTCGTACTGGGTGTTCCGCAAGCGCCTCTCCCCCGGCATGATCCCCGACGCCCACGACTTCATCCCCGCGATCCTGCGCGAGAAGGCGCACGAGCCCGCTCGTCGATCGGAGTGAGCGCAGCGAACGAAGCGGAGACGGGTTGAGCGAGCGAAGCGAGTCGAAACCGGAGGCGCCGAGCCCGACGCCACGCCCCGATCTCGGCCCGGTCCCGCCGGCGCGGCTGCTGTGGCTGGGCGTGTTCGCGACGCTGAAGGCGGTCGGGCTCGTGCTCGTGGCCGAGGCGGTGGCGCGCGGCGTCGCGGGCGTGCAGGCGGGCGAGCTCGACGCGCGCGCCGTCGTGATCCTCGGCGCCTCGGGCGCCCTGCTGCGGGCGCTGGCCGGCTGGGCCACGCAGGTGGCGGCGCAGCGCGTGGCGATCGCCGTGAAGCGCGACCTGCGCGCCCGCCTGTGGCGGCGGATCGCGGCGGGCGATGCGGCCGGCGGCGCCGAGAAGCAGGGCGGCGTCGTCGTGCTCGCCTCGGAGGGCCTGGACGACCTCGACGACTACTACACGCAGAGCCTGCCGGCGATGATCGCGGCCGTCGCGATCCCGCTCGTCGTGGGCCTGCGCATCCTCGGGGCCGACGGGGTGAGCGCGCTCATCGTCGTGCTCACGGTGCCGCTCGTGCCGGTGTTCATGATCCTCATCGGCCGCCACACGCAGGAGCGCACGGACGAGGCCACGGGCGCGCTCACGCGGCTGGCCGATCACCTCACCGAGCTGGCGCGGGGGCTGCCCGTGCTCGTGGGGCTCGGCCGGGTGCAGGAGCAGACGCGCTCGCTCGACCGGATCCAGCGCGAGTACCGCGAGCGCACCCTCGCGACGCTGCGCACCGCCTTCCTCTCGGCGCTCGCCCTCGAGCTCATCGCGACGCTCTCGGTCGCGGTCGTGGCCGTGTTCCTCGGCCTGCGGCTGCTGTACGACACCGTGCCGCTGGAGCCCGCGCTGCTCGCGCTCATCCTGGCGCCCGAGATCTACGCGGCGCTGCGCGACGTCGGCACGGCGTTCCACGCCTCGCAGAACGGCCTGTCGGCCCTCACCCGAGTGAAGGCGCTGCTGGCCCGCCCGGCCGCGCGAGATGCGCGGGCCCCGGTGGTCGGTGCAACCCCACGGTTGCTGAACGAAGTGAGCGAAGCGAACGAAGATGAAGCGACCACAGCAACGCCCGCTCATCGCCCGGGCGCGCGCAACCCGTCGCGGCCGATCGACGAGCGGCCGATGTTGCGGTGGTCGCTTCATCTCCGCGGCCTCCGGCCGCTCCGTTCAGCAACCGATCGGTGCAGCCCGCCGGTCGCCGAACGCAAGCGACCACCCGAACCCATCCGGATCACCGACCTCACGATCCGGTACGCCGGTCGGGCGGCGCCCGTCGTCGAGGGGCTCGGCGCCGAGCTGCGAGGGATCGTCGCCGTCACCGGTCCGAGCGGGGCGGGCAAGTCGACGCTGCTCGCGGCGCTCACCGGATCCCTGCCCGCCGACGCCGAGGTGACCGGGGCGATCCGCGGCGCCGATCCGTCGGCCGTCGCGTGGTCGCCGCAGGCGCCGCGCCCGTTCGCCGCGACGCCCCGCGAGGAACTCACGCTGTACGGCGCCGCCGATCCGCTCGCCGCGCTCGCGGAGCTGGGGCTCGAGCGCGTCGCCGACGCGGCGGTGGCCGAGCTGAGCCCGGGCGAGCAGCGCCGCCTCGCGGTGGCCCGGGCGCTCGCGCGCGTCGACGCGGGCGCGAGCCTGCTCGTGCTCGACGAGCCGACCGCGCACCTCGACGCCGCCTCCGCCGACCGGGTGCGCGCCGCCGTCCGCCGCCGCGCCGCGCGCGCCACCGTCGTCCTCGCCACCCACGAGCCCGAGACGCTCGCCCTGGCGACCTCCACCGTCGCGGTCGGATCGAGCGAGGCCGCACCCGCGCCCGCGCCGCGGCAGCGGATCGAAGACCCGGGCCCGCCACGCGAGGCGCCCGGCCTCGACTCGTCGCTGCGCTCCTCGCTCGGCCCGTCTCGGCTCCGCGCTCCGCGCTCCGCTCGACGAGCGGATGTCCGCGCCGCGACGGCCGCGCGGCTGCTCGCCTCCGTGATCCGGCCCGCGCGCTGGCGCTGGCTCGGGGCGATCGTGCTCGGCGTCGTCGCCACGGGCATGGGCCTGTCGCTCACGGCGATCTCGGGCTGGCTCATCGTGCGGGCCAGCGAGGAGCAGTACATCATGTACCTGCTCGTGGCCATCGTGGGCGTGCGCTTCTTCGGGATCGGCCGCTCGGTCGGCCGCTACGCCGAGCGGCTCGCGACGCACGACGCGGCGTTCCGCGTGATCGACGCGCTGCGGCTGCGGCTGTGGGGAGCGATCGCGGCGCGCGGCGCCGGATCGCGGCGGCTGCTGGAGGGCGGATCCCCCGTCGATCACCTCGTGACGCAGGCCGACGAGCTGCGCGACCAGCTGCCGCGCACCCTCGCGCCGATCGCCGTCGGCGTGCTGTCGATCCTCGGCATCGCGGCGACGACGTGGGTCGTCGCCCCGACGCTCGCCCTGCCCGTCGCCGGGACCCTGCTGCTCGCCGCCGGCCTCGGCTCGGCGCTCGCGGTGATCGCCGCGCGCGGGGCCGGGGCCGCCGGGGTGCGCGAGCGCGCCGCCGTCGTGCGGGGCACCGCCGCCCTCGCCGACGCCGCCGACGACCTGCGTGGCAACGGCGAGGCCCCCGTGCGCGCGGCCCTGACCCGACTCGACGCCACGGCCGAGCGCCTCGCGCGCGCCGAGCGGTCGGCGACGTGGGGTGCGGGCCTCGGCGCGGCCGTCGCCGTGCTCGCCACGTCGCTGCTCGCCGCGCTCGTCGCGGTGCTCGCCCCCGGCCTGCTCGCCCAGGACCTCGCCGTCGTCGCCCTTCTCTCCCTCGCGGCGCTGGAGCCGCTCGACGGTCTCGTCCGCGCCGTCCACCGCCTGCCCGCGCTGCGCGCCGCGCTCGCCCGGCTCGCCCTCGTCCTGCGCCCGATCCCGCCCGCGCTCACGGGCGACCGCGAGCCGGCCGATCCGGTGCGGCACATCGAGCTCGACGGCGTCTCCGCGCGGTACCCCGGCGCCGCCGCCCCGGCGTTCGCGGGGGTCGACGGTGCGGCGCGCGCGGGCGAGTGGCTCGCGCTCGAGGGCCCGAGCGGGTCGGGCAAGTCCACCCTGCTCTCGGTGCTCATGGGCGCGCTGCCTGCGGCCGCGGGCGAGGTCCGCGCCGACGGCGTGCCGCTGACCCGGCTCGACGCCGCGGCCTGGCGACGTCGCGTGGCGTGGTGCCCGCAGGAGGCGTACGTGTTCGACTCGACCCTGCGCGGCAACCTGCTGCTCGCGCGCGATCGCGCGGACGCGCCCTCCGACGCCGACATGCGCCGGGCGCTCGAGCGCGCGGGCCTCGGCGCGCTGCTCGCCGCGCTGCCCGAGGGGCTCGACACGCGGGTCGGCGCCGGGGGATCCGCGCTGTCGGGCGGCGAGCGCCAGCGCCTGGCCGTGGCGCGCGCCCTGCTCAGCCGCGCGGGCATCCTGCTGCTCGACGAGCCGACGGCGCACCTCGACGCCCCGACGGCCGCCGCCATGATGGACGACATCCGCGCCGCCTCGGCCGATCGCATCACGGTGCTCGTCTCGCACCGCCCCGCCGACGTGCGCGCCGGCGACCGGGTCATCCGCCTGGGCCGCGCGGGCGCGCCCGCCGGGGAAGCCACGAGCCCGCGGCGGGAGCGGTCAGAATAGACGCATGCCCGAGACCATCGAGTCGCTCATCGACCACGCCTGCCTCATCGTGCATGGGCCGGACCAGCGCGGGATCGTCGCGGAGGTCGCGGCGCTCATCTCGCGCAACAAGGGGAACATCACCTCGCTCGACCAGTACTCGAGCGACCCGGAGGGCGGCGACTTCTTCCAGCGCGTCGTGTTCCACCGCCCCGAGCTCGTCGCCGCGCTGCCCGAGATCCGCGACGACCTGGAGCGCACGCTCGGCGCGCTCGGCATGTCGTGGCGGATCGACGACATGTCGACCCCGAAGCGGATGGCGATCCTCGCGTCGAAGAGCGACCACTGCCTGCTCGACCTGCTGTGGCGGCACCGCCGCGGCGACCTGCCGGTGACGATCCCCATGGTGATCTCGAACCACACGAAGGTGGCCGAGGACGTGCGCTCGTTCGGCGTGCCGTTCTTCCACGTGCCCTCGCAGGTCGGCCCCGACAAGTCGGAGTCGGAGGCGGCGATCCTGAAGCTGCTGGCCGGGAACGTCGACTTCGTCGTGCTGGCCCGCTACATGCAGGTGATCTCGAACGACTTCCTCGAGAAGCTGGGCGTGCCCGTCATCAACATCCACCACTCGTTCCTGCCCGCGTTCATCGGCGCCGAGCCGTACCGCAAGGCGAAGGAGCGCGGCGTCAAGCTCATCGGCGCGACCGCGCACTACGTGACGGAGCAGCTGGACGAGGGCCCGATCATCGAGCAGGACGTCGTGCGCGTGACGCACGCCGAGACCGCAGCCGATCTGCAGCGCCGCGGCGCCGACGTGGAGCGCGCCGTGCTCTCGCGCGCGGTGCTGTGGCACGCGCAGGATCGCGTGATCCGCCACGGCAACCACACGATCGTCTTCTGAGGCGACCGACGGGCTCAGTGCACGAACTCCATGAGCTCGGAGCCGAGGGTGCGGAAGACCCGGTGGGCGCGGTCGCGGTGCATGGGCGAGAGGTCGTCGAAGCAGACGGTGAGCGCGTACGCGATGCCCGCACCCGGCCCCGCGATCACGCCGGCCTCGGCGCGCACGCCCGCGCTGTTGCGGCCCGTGCGGTTGAGGAAGAGCAGCCCGTGGCGGTCGTCGTCGTGCGCGAACGGATCGAGGTTGGTCGCGGCGCCGACGAGCGTGAGGTCGTAGCCCATCGTCAGCCACTCGGCCACCTGCGCGCTCACCCGCGCGTTCACGGCGCGCCCGTTCACGAGGTCCGAGAACAACTTGGCGTACTCCCGCGTGGTGCCCAGTGCGAAGTGCGGGGCGTCGTCCGGCCCGCGCTCGTCGCGGAAGCGGTCGAGCACCGCCGAGCGCGGCATCCCCAGCTCCACGAGCCGGCGCGTGACCGCCTCGAGCCCCACCGACTCGAGCAGCGCGTTCACGGCGTAGGCATCGCCCGTGGCCGCCGCCAGCACGACGAGGTCGCCGAGCGGCAGCGTGGGCACCGCCAGGTGGCGCCAGATGCCCGCCACGCCGACCCGCTCGAGTCCGGATCGCTCGACGAGCGCGAACGGGTCGAGGGTCTCCTCCTCGAATCGCGCGGCGGCCTCGACGAGGATCGGCACGACGCCGAGCCCGGCGATCGGGAGGGTGACGTAGTCGTCGCCCGACAGCACGACGGACCCGCGATCGAGATCGGTGATGTGGATCGACACCTGCGCGCCGGACGAGGCGAGATCGTCGAGCGCGGCCATGGTGCCGGCGAAGACCCCGTTGCGTCCGCGGCGCACGACGCGGGAGCGGCCATCGCGCGCGCGTCGCCGCGATGCGGTGTCGTGATCGGGCTCGACGGCCACGATTCCTCCGGGGATGACGGGGTGGGGGGAAGGATCCGCGCGCTGCCCGGCGGCCGGCCCCCAGGGAGCTCATCGCCCCCGGCCCCGTGCGCTCACGCGCGTGCGCGCACCCTCACGCGCCGATCCATTAGCAGACTAATCCGCCCGCCGCGCTGAGCGCGGCGGGCGGAGAAGACGTCACCAGATCGTCACACGCCGGTCAGGCGCGAGCCACAGCGCGTCCGACTCCGTCACGCCGAAGGCGTCGTAGAACGCGTCGATGTTGCGCACGATCTGGTTGCAGCGGAACTCGGCCGGCGCGTGCGGATCGATCGTGAGCAGGCGGATCGTCTCGGCCTCGCGGCCCTTCTGCTGCCAGCACTGCGCCCACGACAGGAACACGCGCTGCACGCCCGTGAGGCCGTCGATCTCGGGCGCCTCCCCTCCCGCGAGCGAGAGCTCGTACGCCTTCAGCGCGATGCCGAGCCCGCCGAGGTCGCCGATGTTCTCGCCGACCGTGAGCGCGCCGTTGACGCGATGCGTCTGCGGGTCGAGGCCCTCCGGGGTGAGCTCGTCGTACTGCGCGATGAGCACCTTCGTGCGCTCCTCGAACGCGGCGCGGTCCTCGTCCGTCCACCAGTTGCGCAGCGCGCCGGTGCCGTCGTACTGCGATCCCTGGTCGTCGAATCCGTGCCCGATCTCGTGGCCGATGACGGCGCCGATCCCGCCGTAGTTGGCGGCGGCGTCGCGCTCGGCGTCGAAGAACGGGTACTGCAGGATCGCGGCGGGGAACACGATCTCGTTCATCGTGGGGTTGTAGTACGCGTTCACCGTCTGCGGCGTCATGTGCCACTCGTCGCGGTCGATGGGCCCGCCCAGCTTCGCCAGCTCGCGGTCGTGCTCGAAGGCGGCGGCGCGCTGCACGTTGCCGAGCAGGTCGGCGGCGTCGATCTCGAGCGCCGCGTAGTCGCGCCATTTCACGGGGTAGCCGATCTTGGGCGTGAACGCGTCGAGCTTGGCGAGCGCCTTCTCGCGCGTGGCGGGGCTCATCCACTCCAGCGCCGTGATGCTCTGCCGATAGGCCTCGATGAGGTTCGCGACGAGCTCGTCCATGGCGGCCTTCGCCGCGGGCGGGAAGTGCCGCTCGACGTACACCTTGCCCACGGCCTCGCCCATGGATCCCTCCACGAGCGAGACGCCGCGCTTCCACCGCTCGCGGTTGGCCGGCACGCCCGTGAGCGTGGTGCCGTAGAACGAGAAGCTCTCGTCGACGAGGTCGTCGGTGAGGTACGGCGCCGCGGCCCGCACGACGCGATAGCGCAGCCAGGCCTTCCAGTCGTCCAGCCGCTCCGGCACGAGCAGCGAGCCGAGCCCCTCGAGGTACGACGGCTGCGCCACGACGACCTCCGCGAGGCCGGCGGGATCGGGCGCGACGGCCTCCAGCCACGGCTGCAGGTCGAGGCCCGCGAGCTGCTGCGCCTCGGCCCACGACTTCAGGTTGTAGGTGGCCACCGCGTCGCGGCTGCGCACCTTGTCCCAGTGGTGCGTGGCGAGCTCGGTCTCGAGCGTGAAGAGGCGCTCCGCCTGCTCGGCCGCGTCGGCGACGCCGCCGAGCGCGAGCAGCCGCTCGGCGTGGGCGCGGAAGGCGGTGCGGATCTGCTCGAAGGTGTCGAGGCGGTAGTAGCTCTCGTCGGGCAGCGAGAGCCCGGCCTGCATCAGGTACGCGATGTACCGGTCGGGCGCGCCCTTGTCGGGCCCCACGTACATGCCGACGAGGGCGGCGACGCCCGCGCGGTCCAGGCGGCCGAGCGCGGCGAGGAACGCGGGCACGTCGGCGATGGCGTCGACCTCGGCCAGGCGCGGCGCGAGCGGCGCCGTGCCGAGCTGCGCGATCCGGTCGGTGTCCATGAACGAGGCGTACAGGTCGCCGATCTTGCGCGTCTCGGTGCCGGGCTCGGCGCCCTGCGCCTCCTCGATGATCGCGCGCACCTGCGCCTCGGCCTGCTCGGCCAGCAGGTGGAACGAGCCCCAGCGCGCCTTGTCCTCCGGGATGTCCGTGCGCGCGATCCACGATCCGTTCACGTGCCGGTACAGGTCGTCCTGCGGGCGGACGTTCGGGTCGAGTTCGTCGATGGCGATGCCGGAGGGTTCAGTCATGCGTCCCATCGTAGGGTCGCGCCTCCCGGCGGCGGGCGGGCCTCCCAGCGGTCTCACCGGCCGCCGCACCGGGGGCAGGGCACGATAGAGGCGGGAGGCGCCGGATGCTCGTGGTGGACGTGGTCGTGATCGTGGTGATCGTCGTCGCGCTGCTCAGCGGGCTGCGCGTCGGGCTGTTCACGGGGCTTGGCGCCTGGGCGGGGTTCGCCGCCGGCGCGCTGCTCGCCCCCTGGCTCGCGCCGCTGGCGAGCCGTGCCGTGCCCGAGCCGGCATGGCGCGGCGTGGCCGTGTTCGCGACGGTGATCGCGCTGCTGGCCGTCGGCACGGCCGTCGGCACCGCCATCGGCTCGCTGCTGCGCCGCGGCGCCCGGCGCATCAGGGTCGGCGCGCTCGACCGGCTGCTCGGCGGCGTCGTCGGCGCGGTCGCCGCCACGCTGGCGGCCGCGCTGGCCGGATCGGTCATCGCGACGGCCGGCATCCCCGTCGTCTCGGCCGCCGTGGCCTCCTCGACCGCGCTGCGCACGATCGACCGCTTCACCCCCGATCCGGTCGCCGAGGCCCTCGCGCGCCTGCGCTCGGTCGTCGTCGAGGACGCCCTGCCGGCCCTCGGCGGCATCGTCGATCCCGGCGTCGTGCTGCCCTCTCCCGAGCTCGACACCGACGATCCCGCCCTCGCCCAGGCGGCGTCGTCCGTCGCGCGCATCTCGGGCGTCGCCTATGCGTGCGGCACGGGGTCGACCGGCTCGGGCTTCGTCGTGGCCGACGACCTCATCGTCACCAACGCCCACGTGGTGGCCGGCGTCGAGTCGGTCGTCGTCGAGCTGCCCGAGCAGCCGGCCGTGGACGGGCGGATCGTGTACTTCGATCCCGTGGACGACCTGGCCGTGGTGGCCGCCGACATCTCCGCCGCGCCCCTCGACGTCACGGCGCCGCTGGGCGTGGGCGCCGAGGCCGCCGTGCTGGGCTACCCGTACGGAGGGCCCCTCGAGATCCGCGCGGGATCGGTGATGTCAGTGGGACCGGTGTCGATGCAGGACATCTACGGCGACGCGCGCACCGAGCGCGACACCTACGCCCTCGCGGTGGAGGTGCGACCGGGCAACTCGGGCGGCCCGCTGCTCACCCCGTCGGGCGACGTGGCCGGCGTCGTCTTTGCGCGCGACGAGGCCAATCCGGGCATCGGGTACGCCATGACCACCGCCGAGCTGGAGCCGGTCCTCGCGTCGGTCGACGCCGCGGCCGCGCCGGTGCCGACGGGGCGCTGCACGGGCTGACCGCGGCCGTGTCGGCGCCACGCCCTAGGCTCGGAGGGTGGCAGAACCCGGCGCGCGACGGTCGCTGAACCGCGACATCCTGCGCCTGGCGGTGCCCGCGCTCGGCGCGCTCATCGCCGAGCCGATCTTCCTCATCATCGACTCCGTCATGGTGGGGCACCTCGGCGTCACGCCGCTCGCCGGGCTCGGGATCGCCTCGGCCGTGCTGCAGACGATCGTCGGGCTCATGATCTTCCTCGCCTACTCGACGACCCCCGCCGTGGCGCGGCGCTTCGGCGCCGGAGACCGCACGGGCGCGGTCTCGGTCGGCATCGACGGCATGTGGCTCGCGCTCGGGATCGGCGCGGTACTGGCCGTGGCCGGCCACTTCGCCACACCCCTGCTCGTCGGCCTGTTCGGCGCGACCGACGCCGTGGCCGAGCAGGCCGCCACCTACCTGGGCATCTCGATGTGGGGCCTGCCGGCCATGCTCATCGTGTTCGCCGCCACCGGCCTGCTGCGCGGCATGCAGAACACCGTCATCCCGCTGTGGATCGCGACCGCCGGCTTCGCGGCGAACGCGCTGCTGAACTGGCTGTTCATGTACGGGCTCGGCTGGGGCATCGCCGGATCGGCCGCAGGCACCGTCGCGGCGCAGTGGGGCATGGTCGCCGCCTACGTGCTCGTGATCGGCCGGCTCGCCGCACGCCACAGCGCGTCGATCCGCCCCCAGCGCGAGGGCGTGCGCGGCTCGGCGCGCTCGGGAGGGTGGATGTTCCTGCGCACGGTGAGCCTGCGGCTGAGCCTGCTCGTGACGGTGGGCGCCGCGACGGCGCTCGGCACCGACGAGCTGGCGGGGTGGCAGATCGTGTTCACGATCTCGTCGACCGCGGCGTTCGCGCTCGACGCGCTCGCGATCGCGGCGCAGGCGCTCATCGGGCGCTCGCTCGGCGAGGGGGACGAGGATCACGTGCGCGGCGTGCTGTCGCGCACGCTCGCGTGGGGCGCGTGGTTCGGCGTGCTCTGCGGCGCCGTGATCGCCGCGCTGTCCGGCGTGATCGGGCTGGTGTTCACGGGCGACGCCGACGTGGCCGCGCTGCTCGTGCCCGCGCTCGTGCTGATGGGCCTGATGCAGCCGCTCGCCGGCGCCGTCTACGTGCTCGACGGCGTGCTCATGGGCGCCAACGACGCCCGCTATCTCGCGATCGCGGGCGCGATCAACCTCGTCCCGTTCCTGCCGTACCTCGCCGTGCTGTGGTGGCTGCGCCCCACCGGATCGTGGGGGCTCGCGCTGCTGGCGGCCGGCTTCTTCGTGGTGCTCATGGGCATGCGCTTCTGGACCCTGCACCGCCGCGTGCGCGGCACGGCGTGGCTGCACCAGTCGGCCTGACACTCAGGCGTAGCGCCGCGCGGCCGGGGAGCCGGTCGATCCGCTCGACTACCTGCCCTGATGTCCGCAAGTCTGTGTCAAGTCCGGGCGCTCACACGAGCGGATTCCGCACAGACTTGCGGACTCAGGCGTAGCGCCGCGCCCACTCGTACATGACGATGGCCGCCGCCGCGCTCGCGTTGATCGAGCGCGTCGAGCCGTACTGCGTGATCTCGATGTGGGCGGACGCCGCGGCGAGCGCCTCGTCCGACAGGCCGGGGCCCTCCTGCCCGAACAGCAGCACGCAGCGCTCCGGCAGCTCGGCCCGGTCCACCGGCACGGCCTCGCCGACGTTGTCGACGGCGATGATCGGGATGCCCTCCTCCGCCGCCCACGCGGCGAATGCGGCGACGTCCGGATGATGCACGACGTGCTGGTAGCGATCCGTCACCATGGCTCCGCGCCGGTTCCACCGCCTGCGCCCGATGATGTGCACGGTGTCGGCGAGGAACGCGTTGGCGCTGCGCACGATCGATCCGATGTTCATGTCGTGCTGCCAGTTCTCGATCGCCACGTGGAACGGGTGCCGGCGCGCGTCGAGGTCGGCGACGATCGCCTCCATCGTCCAGTACCGGTAGCGGTCGATCACGTTGCGGGTGTCGCCGTTCGCGAGCAGCTCGGGGTCGTACTGCGCGCCCTCCGGCCACTCTCCCGGCCACGGCCCCACGCCGTGGGTCGTGAACTCGCGGCTGGGCTCGGGCGTCGCGTCGGTCACCGGTTCAGCGTACGGCGATCGCCGGATCGTCGCTCTTTTCGGTATGCCTAAAAATCTGGCACACTGTCGGGATGACGACGGCGAAGACGCGCTCGGCACCCCGCCCGGCCTGGCTGCTCGGGCCCGCCCTCGTGGCGGGCGTCGCGTACCTCGACCCCGGCAACGTCGCCACGAACATGTCGGCCGGCGCGCAGTTCGGGTACCTGCTCGTGTGGGTCGTCGTGCTCGGCAACGCCATGGCCTGGCTCATCCAGTACCTCTCGGCCAAGCTCGGCGTCGTGACCGGCCGCAGCCTGTCGCAGACCCTCGGCGAGCGCATCCGCCGGCCGTGGGCGCGGCGCGCGTACTGGCTGCAGGCCGAGCTCGTCGCGATGGCGACCGACATCGCCGAGATCATCGGCGGCGCCGTGGCCCTGTGGCTGCTCTTCGACATCCCGCTGCTGATCGGCGGCGTCATCACGAGCGCCGTGTCGATGATCCTGCTCGCCGTGCAGTCCACGCGCGGGGCGAAGCCGTTCGAGTTCGTCATCATCGGGCTCATGGCCGTCATCGCCGTCGGCTTCACGGTGGGCGTGTTCGTGGGGCCGCCCGATCCGGCCGCCACCGCGGCGGGACTCGTGCCGCGGTTCGAGGGCACCGCGTCGGTGCTGCTGGCCGCGTCGATCCTCGGCGCCACGGTCATGCCGCACGCCATCTACGCGCACAGCGCCCTCTCGCGCGACCGGTTCCACGCGCCCGTGCGGCGATCCGCGCTGCACGAGGAGGCCGGCGTGCGCATCCCCCGCCTGCTGCGCGCCACCAAGCTGGACGTCACGATCGCGCTCGTCATCGCCGGCACCGTGAACCTCGCGATCCTGCTGCTGGGTGCCGCGAACCTGCCCGGCGTGCCGGGCACCGACAGCCTCGAGGGCGCCCATGCGGCGCTGTGGAGCGGCCTCGGGCCGGTCATCGCGACGCTGTTCGCGGTGGGGCTGCTGGCCAGCGGGCTGGCCTCGACGTCGGTGGGCGCCTATGCCGGGGCCGAGATCATGTCGGGGCTGCTGCGGGTGCGCATCCCGCTGCTCGCCCGCCGGCTCATCACGCTCGTGCCGGCCCTCGCGATCCTCGCGGTCGGCTTCGATCCCACGCGGGCGCTCATCCTCAGCCAGGTGGTGCTGTCGTTCGGCATCCCCTTCGCCCTCATCCCGCTCGTCGCGCTCACGGCGCAGGATCGCACGCTCGGCCCCTTCCGCAACCGCTGGTGGACGACCGCGCTCGGCGTCGTCTGCAGCGCATTCCTCATCGCGCTCAACGGCGCGCTGCTGTGGCTGACGTTCACGGGGGCGTGAGTACCCTGGTGGCGTGCCCTCCCCCGCTGTCGACGACTACCTGAAGACGGTGTACGCGCACACCGAGTGGCAGGACGCGCCCATCACTCCGTCGGTGCTCGCTTCGCGGCTGGGGATCGCTCCGTCGAGCGTGACCGAGATGGTCAAGAAGCTCGCGGCGCAGGGCCTCGTGGCGCACGAGCCGTACCGCGCCGTGCGCCTCACGCCCGAGGGCGAGCGCCGCGCGCTCGAGATGACGCGCCGGCACCGGCTGATCGAGACGTGGCTCGTGCGCGAGTTCGGGTACACGTGGGACGAGGTGCACGACGAGGCCGAGGTGCTCGAGCACGCGATCAGCGACCGGCTGCTCGAGAAGATCGACGAGCGACTGGGCCGACCCCGCTTCGACCCGCACGGCGACGCGATCCCCGATGCGTCCGGCCGCGTGGAGCGCGAGCCGTTCGTGCTGCTGGCCGAGGCCGCGCCCGGGCACGAGGGGCGCGTGCTGCGCGTGAGCGACCGCGATCCGCAGTTGCTGCGCGCCATCGAGGACGCGGGCATCGAGGTCGGCTCGACCCTGCGCGCCGGCGCCCCCGTGCCCCCGGGCGCCGAGGACGCCATCTGGCTCAGCGCCTGAGCGACGCGACGAGCCGCGCGACCGCGCGCACGAGCTCGACCCGGGCCTCCGCCGCCTGAGGCCGCGGGTCATCGAGCGCGAGGAGCACCACGCGCCCGCTGCCGACCGAGAGGCTGAACGGCATTCCCTTGCGGGCCGTCACGAGCGACCGCACCTGTTCCGCCCACCGCGGCTCGCTCCCCCGCGCGGAGCGACCGCTCCACCACGATGGCGCGATCATCAGCGGATCGATCGTCGGCACGTTCGACACGGTGAACCGCTCCGCGCCGGTCTCGCATGCGATGCGCACGATCTCCCGGCGCTCCGGATGGCGCTTGGAGCCGGGCAGCGACTGCAGCACCCATGTCTCGATGCGCACGGTCTGCTCCCCCGTCGCCGCTCGCCCCAGCCGCCCGCGCGCGGCGACGTCGCGCCACCATCCGCTCGGCAGCGCGAGCGCCACGTCCGCGGGGTCCGCCTCCGCATCGGGGAGCGCATGCCAGCCGTGCCGCCTCGCCCACTCGGCGCGCGCCGCCTGCACGCGCCGGTGCATCGCCTCGGCGCCCGTCCGCCTGCTCAGCAGCAGCCCGATGGCGACCCCGGCGAGGATGACGACCACGAGCAGGATCCGTGTCAGCGCATCGTCCATCGACTCGGTCAGCGCCACGACCGCGCACACCGCGGCGAGCGTCGCGACCCCGACGACCGGGTAGATCCCGGACGCCCGGGTCCAGGCGCGCTTCGGGACGCGCGGCGCGCCCGCCGTGGTCTGAGCGTCGGTCACGCGCTCCATCATCCCGCAGAGGCGCGCGATGCGGATCGCGGACGTCCCCCGCCGGGAGGTCATCCTGAGGGACCATGCCGGATCGTCCCCCGCGCCGATGCACCGGCCCCGCCCGGCCCCGTAGCGTGAGGCCCATGATCACGGCAGAGAACCTCACGAAGCGCTTCGGCGCCCACACGGCGGTCGACGACGTCTCGTTCGTCGCCAGGCCCGGGCAGGTGACCGGCTTTCTCGGCCCGAACGGCGCCGGCAAGTCGACCACGATGCGCATGATCATGGGGCTCGACCGCCCCACGTCCGGGCGCACGACCGTGGGCGGCCGTCCGTTCGCGGAGCACGCCGATCCCATGCGCCAGGCCGGCGCGCTGCTCGACGCGAAGGCCGTTCACCCCGGCCGCACCGCCGAGGCGCACCTGCGCATGCTCGCCGCGACGAACGGCATCTCGCGCTCGCGCGTGAGGGAGGTGCTCGAGCTGACGGGCATCGAATCGGTGGCGCGACGGCGGATCGGCGGATTCTCGCTGGGCATGCACCAGCGGCTCGGGATCGCCGCGACGATGCTGGGCGACCCGCAGGTGCTGATCTTCGACGAGCCCGTGAACGGCCTCGACCCCGAGGGCGTGCACTGGGTGCGCGGCTTCGCGCGGGCGCGCGCGGCCGAGGGCCGCACGGTGTTCATCTCGTCGCACCTCATGAGCGAGATGGCGCAGACGGCCGACCACATCATCGTGCTCGGCCGGGGCCGCGTGCTCGCCGACGCCCCGATCGCCGAGTTCCTCGCCGCCGCACGCCGCGAGGTCACGCGCGTGCGCGTCTCGGACGCCGCCGCCCTGGCCTCGCTGCTCGGCGCGGATGGCGTGACCGTCTCGCCCGAAGCCGACGGCGCCCTCGAGATCGCCGGCGTGCCGCCGCGGCGCATCGCGCGCATCGCCGCCGAGGCCGGCCTCGAGCTCGACGAGCTCACGCCCGTCTCGGCCTCCCTCGAGGAGGCCTACCTCGCGCTCACCGGCGAGGCCACCGAGTACCGCAGCGACGCCGCCGCCGTCGCCGCCTGAGCTAGATTCCTCGAAAGGCATATGACGATGTCATCCCTCACATCCGCCGCCCCCGTCCAGGCGCCGCACACCCCCGCCACGGTCTCCCGCCTCACGTTCGGCGGCCTCGTGAAGGCCGAGTGGATCGCCCTCACCAGCCTGCGCGGCACGCACGTGTCGCTGTGGGTCGGAGCCGCGCTGGCCTTCGCCCTCACCGCGGGCATGGCCTTCATGTTCGGCCTGTCCACCAACCAGGCCGAGTTCCCCATGCCGATGGAGGCCGTGCCGCCGCTGCCGATGGCCATCGTCAACGGCTACATCGTCGCGATCGCGGTGGGCGTGGTGCTCGGCGCGGCCGCGTACGCCAAGGAGCACGCCACCGGCTCGCTGCGCACGCAGCTGGCGGCCGCGCCCCGCCGCGTCGCCACGCTTGCCGCCAAGGCCGTCGTGGTCGGGGCGACGCTGCTCGCCTTCGCGGCGGTCGGCTTCGCCCTCTGCCTCGCCGCGTGCGCCGCCATCTATGCCTCCTTCGGCATGCCCACGAATGCGCCCGACGTGCTCGCGGATCTCGTGCTTCCCGTGCTGGGGCTCGCGCTGGGCACGGCCCTGGCCGGCGTCTTCGGGCTCGGCCTCTCGGCCATGCTGCGCTCGGAGACGTGGTCGATCACGCTCACCTTCGTCTTCCTGTTCGTGCTGCCGATGATCATGGCCACGCTGCCGTGGGAGTGGGCCCACCGCGTCTCGGAGTACCTGCTCGGCACGACCATCCAGGTGCTGCCCGACACGACCGCCGGCCTCACGGGCGAGTACCTGACCGACCTCGCGGTCACGATCGCGTGGGTGGCGGCGGCCTTCGCCGGCGGTGCCGCCGTCATGCACCGCCGCGACGCGTAGCCCGCGGGATGCGTAGCCCGCGCGGCCGCGCTCAGCGGGCTGCGCGGGCCGCCCTCGCGAACGGCCACTCGCTGCGGGTGAGGCGCTCGCACTCCTCCCACACCCTGCGGCGGACCTCGGGATCGCTCGAGGTGGCCGACGGCGTCTGCCGCACCGGCGCGCCGCGCGTGACGAAGCGCGGGCCCCAGTACTCCCCGCCCTGCACGCGCGGATCGATGAGGGCGCGCACCGGCGCCCACGCGCCGCGCTCCTTGCTCTGCGCGATCGGCGCCTGCAGCGCGTCGCGCACGCGCTTCCAGCGGCTCGGCTGATTCACGCCGTGCACGGTGGGGGTCCGCCCGCCGATCGAGTAGCCGGGGTGCGCCACGACGCTCGCCACCGGCACGTCGGCGGCCCTCAGCCGCGCGTCGGCCTCGAGCCCCAGCGCCTGCACGACGACCTTCGACTGCACGTAGGCGCGCCACGCCGCGTACTCGCGCTCCAGCTGCATGTCGGTCGGGTCATACGCCCCCATCCGCGTGGAGACGCTGCCGAGCCAGACGATCCGGACGTCACTCCCGCGCGCCGCGGTCTTCGCGAGCGTCACGAGCAGCTCCGCGGCGAGCACGAAGTGCCCGAGGGCGTTGGTGGCGATCACGAGCTCGCGGCCGTCTCGCGTCAGCTCGCGCGTGCGCGGCGTGTGCACGATCCCCGCGTTCAGCAGCACGCCGTCGAGGCGCCCGCGCTGGAACAGGCCGCCGCGCACCGAGGCCGCCGCCGCGCGGATGGACCCCGGGTTCGCGACGTCGAGCAGCAGCGTCTCGACCGAGGCGCCGGGCACGCGCGCCTCAAGGGCGTCGTGCGCCGCGGCGAGCCGGTTCGGGTTGCGCCCGCTCAGGATGACGTGCGCGCCGGCGCCCGCCAGCTGCTCGGCGGCGAAGTAGCCGAGCCCCTTGTTGCCGCCCGTGATGAGGAACGTGCGTCCCGACTGGTCCGGCAGGCGCGCGGGATCCCACGACGGACGTTCGCGGGCGATCACCCTCCGAACATATCCCCGGCGCGTGCCCGGATCGGCACGGCGCGCTGCCGGGGAGCGCACGGCGGCCGCGCGGAATAGGCTGGCCACATGGCGCGACGCGACGGAATCGAGTGCTGGCTGACCGACATGGACGGCGTCCTCGTGCACGAGGACCAGCCCGTCCCCGGCGCCCGGGAGCTGCTGACGCAGTGGCGCGAGACGGGCACGCCGTTCCTCGTGCTCACGAACAACTCGATCTTCACGCCCCGCGACCTCTCGGCGCGGCTGCGCAACTCGGGCATCGAGGTGCCCGAGCAGAACATCTGGACGAGCGCGCTCGCGACGGCGGCGTTCCTCAAGTCGCAGAGCCCCGGCGGCACGGCGTTCGTCATCGGCGAGGCGGGCATCCTCACGGCCATGCACGAGGCCGGGTTCATCATGACGGAGTCCGATCCCGACTACGTGGTGGTGGGGGAGACCCGCAACTACTCGTTCGAGGCGCTCACGAAGGCCGTGCGGCTCATCAACGGGGGAGCGCGGTTCATCTCCACCAACCCCGACGCGACGGGCCCGAGCGCGCAGGGCGTGCTGCCCGCCACCGGCGCCATCAACGCGCTCATCACGGCGGCCACCGGCAAGCAGCCGTACATCGTGGGCAAGCCGAACCCGATGATGTTCCGCTCGGCGCTCAATCGGATCGGCGCGCACAGCGAGAACACGGGCATGATCGGCGACCGCATGGACACCGACATCGTCGCGGGGATCGAGGCCGGCCTGCACACGGTGCTCGTGCTCACGGGCATCAGCACGCCGTCGTCGATCGAGCGCTACCCGTTCCGGCCCGACGAGATCGTCGACTCGGTCGCCGATCTGCTCGATCCCTCGATCGAGGGCGACGGCGGCGCGGAGCTGGACGCCGGGGTCTGACCGGCCCCGACCGGAGGGGGATCATGGACGCGCGCGATCTGCTGTTCGCCGTCGCCGTGCTGTGCATCGGCGGCACGCTGGTGGTGTTCGTGATGCAGTGGTGGCGCAACCGCGACAAGTAGCCGCGATCCGCGAGAATCCATCCACGCGCCGGGAATCCGTGCGCAACGGGATTGTCGGCGCGCAGGTGGATTCTCGGCGACCGGGGGCGCCGGCGCTCAGCGCAGCACGAGGGCGGCGGCGCCGACGAGCGGTCCCTCGTCGCCGAGCGCGCTGCGGACCACGCGCGTCGCGCGGGCGTAGGGGAGCGCGGCCGCCTCGCGCAGCGCCGCCGCGACGAGGTCGACGTAGTCGGCCGAGACGCGCGAGAAACCCCCGCTGATGGCGATGACCTCGAGGTCGAGCAGCGTCGTCGCATCCGCGAGCGCGCGGCCCACGGCGCGCGCCGACCGCTCGATCGCCCCGCGCGCGACCGCGTCGCCGGCGGCGGCGGATCGCGCGAGGTCCTCGCCGGTCTCGCCCGTCCAGCCCTGCTCACGCGCCCAGCGGACGGTGTGCGGCCCCGATGCGCTCTCCTCGGTCGTCGCCCCGTCGACGTGCGTCTGGCCCAGGTGCCCCGCGTTGCCGCTCGCCCCGCCGACCGGGCGCCCCTCGACGACGATCCCGCCGCCCACGCCCGTCGAGACGACGATCGACAGCGAGGCGCGCGATCCGGCCGCCGCGCCGATCCACGATTCCGCGAGCGCGAGACAGCCGCCGTCGTGCCGCAGGCGCACCTCGGCGTCGGGCAGACCGGTCGCCCCGATCACGGCGTCGCGCACCGCGTCGACGATCGCGAAGCCGTGCGCGCCCGGCATGTTCACCGGCGCGATCGTGCCGGCGTCCAGGTCGATGGGTCCGGCCGATCCGATGCCGGCGCCGGCGAAGTCCGCGTCGACGGGGAGGTGGGCGAGCGCCTGGCCGACGACGGCCGAGACGGCCTCGCGCAGCCCGTGCGAGGTGATGTCGCGGCCCGTCGCCCTGCGGTGGCGCGTCCCCGCGACAACCGTGCCGTCGACGGCGACGAGGGCCGCCTCGACCTTGGTCCCGCCGAGATCCACGCCCAGGGCGACGGCGCTCACTGCGGCTCGAGTCCCAGGTCGTCGAGGTCGATCGCGGCACGCCACTCCAGGCCCTCGGCCTCGACGGCCGCCTGCGCACCCGTCTTGCGGTCGACGATCACGGCGACCGCGAGCACCTCCGCGCCCGCGCGGCGCAGCGCCTCGACGGCCTTCAGGGCGGACTGCCCCGTGGTGGAGGTGTCCTCGAGCACGACGACGCGCCTGCCCTCGACCTCCGCGCCCTCGATCTGGCGGCCGCGGCCGTGGTCCTTCGGCTCCTTGCGCACGACGAACGCGTCGAGCGGCCGATCCGTGCCGGCCGAGGCATGCATCACGGCGTTCGCGATCGGGTCGGCGCCGAGCGTGAGGCCGCCGACCGCCACGACGCCGTCGATGTCGGCGATGAGGTCGCGCATGATGCGGCCGATCGCCGGGGCGGCGCGGTGGTCGAGCGTGAGCTTGCGCATGTCCACGTAGTACGTGGCCTTCTTGCCGCTCGAGAGCGTGAAGTCGCCGTGGAACACCGCCTCCGCCTTGATGAGCTCGATGAGCTGCTGACGGTCGGCTTCGAGCTCGGGCGTGGATGCGGGTGCGGCCATGCGCCCCAGTCTAGGGAAAGGCCACGCTCCCTCCTCAGGCGTGCGCATCCTGCGGCAGCACGTGCCGCAGGATGTCGGCGATCGTCACCACGCCGACCCAGCGCGACCCGCTGGTCACGACGGCCAGCTGCTCGCCCGCCTGACGCATCCGCGCGAGGGCGTGGTACGCCGGCGTCTCGTCGGCGACCGTGAGCACGGGGCGCGACAGGGGGAGCGCGGGGGCGTCGCCCTGCTCGAGCAGCGTGTCGCGCACATGGACGATCCGCGGCACGGCGTCGGCCCCGCCCAGGAGGATGCGCATGTGCCCGGATTCGCCGGCCGCACGCTGCACGTCGGCCACGGTGCCCGCGGCCGGAACCGCGGTGGGCTCGCCCCGCGCGGGCATGAGGTCGCGCACCGTCAGCCGCGCGAGATCGATGATCTCCGACAGCTGCACGCCGAACGACCGCTCGAGCGTGCCGACCGAGGCGGAGTGCTCGACGAGCTGCCGGATGGTGTCGGCATCCTGCCCGCCCACGGCGGCCCGATCCACGGGCGTGACGCCGCTGGCGGCGACGAGGCGGTTGGCCATGCCGTTGATCCAGGTCAGCAGCGGGCGGAACACCCACGCGAAGGCACGCGAGGGCAGCGCCACGATCTTGGCCGCGAACTCGGGGTGCGCGATGGCCCACGACTTGGGCGCCATCTCGCCCACGACCAGATGCAGGAACGTGACGAACAGGAGGGAGATCGCGAAGGCCGCGCCGTCGGCCAGCCAGTACGGCGCACCGACCGCCTCGAGCAGGGGAGCCAGCCAGGCGTCGACGGCCGGCTTCGTGACGGCGCCGAGCGCGAAGGTGCACGCCGTGATCCCGAGCTGGGCCACGGCCAGCATGATCGTCAGCTCGTTGACGCCGCGCAACGCGGCTCGGGCCGACGCGCTCGATGACGCCTCGGCCTCGAGTCGGTGACGACGCGCGCCCAGCAGCGCGAACTCGATGACGACGAAGAACGCGCTGAGGGCGATCAGCGCCACCGTCACGACGGTGACGAGAACCGGATCGGTCATCGCTGGTCCCTCCCGGGCTCGGGCACGTCGACGGCGGCCCCGTCCTCCTCGTCGTCGAGCGACTCGACGAGCTCGATCCGCAGGGCGCTGGGCACGTGCTGCGCGATCTCGGTCACCTCGATGTCGAGTCGCCGGCGCCGCGGGCCGACGAGGGCGGACTCGGATGGGTCATCCGGCAGCGGCACGCTCGTGCGGTCGGCGACCTCGGGCAGCGCACCGAGGTGCGCGATCACCATGCCCGCGATCGTCTCGTAGTCGCCCTCGGGGAGGACGTGGCCGATCACGCGCGCGGCCTCGTCGACCGGCAGGTCGCCGTCGACGATCCACGTGGCCTCGCCGACCGCCTCGGCGCTCGGCACGGGGCGCGGGTCGTGCTCGTCGGTGATCTCGCCGACGAGCTCCTCGGCCAGGTCCTCGGTCGTGATGATGCCGACGAACCCGCCGTACTCGTCGAGGACGCACGCGATCTGGTTGCGCGTCTCGGCGAGCCGTTCGAGAACCGCCGGCAGCGGCATCAGCGTGGGCACCAGCAGCGGCTCGCGCAGGATCAGCCGCACCGGCGCGTCGCCGGGATGCTCCGCGCGCAGCAGCGACGAGAGCTCCACGACGCCCACGGGCTGACCGCTCGCGTCCACCACCGGGTAGCGCGAGTGCCCGCCCGCCATGCGCTCCCGCACCTCGGCGAGCGTCGCGTCCTCGGGGATGACGTCCACGCGGGCGCGGGGGATCATGGCGTGCTCGGCGTCGCGCTCGGGGAACTCGAGCACCCGCTCGATGAGCAGCGAGAGGTCGGCGGGGAGGTCGCCGCTCTCGCGCGAGTCCGCGACGGCGTGCTTCAGGTCCTCGCGCGTCGCGCTCGTGTCGACGTCGTGGATCGGCTCGATCCGCAGCAGCCGCAGCAGCGCGTTCGCCGCGTGGTCGAACACGGCGATCAGCCAGCCGAACACCGTGAGGTACAGGAGCGTGGACCGGGCCAGGCCGCGGGCGAGCGGCTCGGGGCTCGCGATGGCGAGGTTCTTGGGGTACAGCTCGCCGAAGAGCATCTGCACCACGGTCGCGAGGCCCAGGGCGAGGACCGTGCCGACCGTGACGCTCACGGCGGCCGGAACGCCGGCGTCGCCCAGCAGCACGCCGAGCGACTCCCCGATCAGCGGCTCCGCCACGTAGCCGACGAGCAGGCCGGTCACCGTGATGCCCAGCTGGGCGCCGGAGAGCATGAACGATGTGCGGCGGGTCACGCGCAGCGCGCGCTCGGCCGCCGCGTCGCCCTCCTTGGCGCGCGCGGCCAGGCGCGTGCGGTCCACCGACATGTAGGCGAACTCCTGCGCGACGAAGTACCCGTTCGCCGCGATGATCGCGAGGATGGCGATGATGCCGAGGAGCAGGGTGAGCAGGGCCGCGATCATCGTGCGCTCACCTCGGGCGGCGCGACGGATCCTCGGCGGGGGCGGGGGATGGGGCTCGGACTATGACTCGGGTCGTCGGATGACGACCCAGGGCTCGCGGACGAGTCCATGTGCGGCTTCACACTCCTGTATGTGCAGTCGGTTCCCGCAGACGCGGGTGGGCACAGCATAGAGGACGAGCCCGTGTGGGCGCCCGGATTAGGCTGGGAGCCATGCGCCTGGCCACCTGGAATGTGAACTCGATCCGCGCCCGCGTGGATCGCATCGTGGGCTTCGCGGATCGCGAGCACGTCGACGTGCTGGCGATGCAGGAGATCAAGTGCAAGCCCGAGCAGTTCCCGTACGAGGCGTTCGAGGCCGCCGGGTATCACGTCGAGGCACACGGTCTGAACCAGTGGAACGGCGTCGCGATCGCCAGCCGCGAGCCGATCGAGGACGTGGAGTATGCCTTCGACGGCATGCCCGGCTTCCTCAAGGGCCACGCCGGCGACGACGCCCCACAGGAGGCACGCGCGATCGGCGCCACCGTGAACGGCGTGCGGGTGTGGAGCCTCTACGTGCCCAACGGCCGCACGCTCGCCGACCCGCACTACGCGTACAAGCTGCGCTGGCTCGAGGCGCTGCGGCAGTACACGGCGGGTGCCCTCGCCGCAGATCCCGACCTGCCGCTCGCGCTCGTCGGGGACTTCAACATCGCGCCGACCGACGCCGACAACGGCGACCCCGCGGTCGTCGAGGGCGCCTCCACCCACGTCTCGCCCGCCGAGCGCGAGGCGTTCCGCGCGCTGGAGGGCGCCGGCCTGCGCGATGTCGTGCGGCCGTTCGTGCCCGAGGGCTTCACGTACTGGGACTACAAGCAGCTGAAGTTCCCCCGCAACCAGGGCCTGCGCATCGACTTCATCCTCGGCTCGCGCGCCCTCGCCGACGCGGCGGCCGGCGCCGCCATCCACCGCGAGGAGCGCAAGGGCGTGCAGCCGAGCGACCACGTGCCCGTCGTCGTCGATCTCGACTTCCCCGTGGACGAGGACGACGCCGACGTCCCGATGATCTTCGGCTGAGCCCGCCCGGTGCTTCGGCCCGCGGATCCGTCGCGCGGGGGAGGATCCCGGCCGAGCGGCCCCGTACGGTGAAGGGATGACGGCAGTACAGGACGCGCCCGTCGGCGCCCCCGCGGCGCCGGCCGACTCGGCGCGCAGGACCGGACCGACGCGGCAGCAGCTGCGCATGGACCTCGTGCTCGCGGGGACGATGTTCGTCGCCGCGATCGTGAGCGGGGCGCTCTCGTCCATCTCGCAGTTCTACGGCGAGCGGACCGCCGACGTCGTGTGGACGATCCCGCTCGCCATCGGCACGACGCTGCCGCTCGCGCTGCGCCGGCGGTACCCCGTTGCCGTCGCCGTGGTCATCTGCGCGGCCTACTTCGTGGGCGTGACCGCCTATGTGCCCGAGGCGTTCGCGAGCAATGTGGCCATGTTCATCGCGATCTACACGATCGGCGCGTGGCTGAACGACCGTCGCCGCGCGTTCTGGGCGCGCACGGGGATCGTCATCGCGATGTTCGTGTGGATGCTCGTGACCACCTTCCTCGCCGTCACGGGCGAGGCCTCGGACGATCCGGACCTGTACGCGGGCGCCTTCTCGCCGCTCGTCGCCTTCATGCTCATCCAGTGGCTCATCAACGCGGCGTACTTCGGCGGCGCCTGGTTCCTGGGCGACCACGCGTACCGCGCGGCCCTCGACCGGCAGGCGCTCAGCGCGCTGGCCGCCCGGCTCGAGGAGGAACGCGAGCTCTCGGCCGCGCAGGCGGTGGCGCTGGACCGCGTGCGGATCGCGCGCGAGCTGCACGACGTCGTCGGCCACCACGTGTCGGTCATGGGCGTGCAGGCCGGGGCGGCGCGCACGGTGCTCGAGACGGATCCGCATGCCGCGGAGGGAATGCTGCGCGGCATCGAGGACTCGGCGCGTTCGGCGATCGATGAGCTGCACCACCTGCTCGACACGCTCCGCAGCCCCGAGGACGAGGCGCGCGAGGCGCGCGAGGCGCCCTCGGCCCTGCGGCTCTCCGGCCTGGAGGAGCTCGCCCGCGCCATGACGGCGGCGGGCACGCCCACGCGGTTCACCGTGGTCGGCGAGCCGGTCGAGGTCTCGGATCTCGTGCACGTGAACCTGTACCGCATCGCGCAGGAGGCCCTCACGAATGCGCGTCGTCACGGCGGTCCCGACGTCACCGCCGACGTGCGGCTGCGCTACGAGCCCGACGCCGTCGAGCTGGAGATCGCGAACACGGGATGGGTGCGCTCGGGCGCGCGCCCGGGGATCGGGCAGCTCGGCATGCGCGAGCGCGCCACGGCCTGCGGCGGCACGCTGCAGTTGGGCCCCCGTCACGCCGCCGGCGGCCTCGAGCGCACGGGGTACCTCGTCCGCGTGCGCGTGCCGGTCACGCGCGGCGAGCAGGGGAGCGCCGCGTGACGCGCGTGCTGATCGTCGACGATCACGCCGCCATGCGGATGGGCTTCCGCACGATCCTCGCGGCCTCCGGCGTCGAGGTCGCGGGCGAGGCCGCGACCGGACGCGAGGCGGTGGATGCCGTGGGCAGCATGCGGCCCGAGGTCATCCTCATGGACGTGCAGATGCCCGACCTGGACGGCATCGAGGCGACGCGCCTCATCCTCGCCGAGGCGTCGGCCGCCGACGCTCCGCCGCCGCGCGTGCTCATCGTGACCACGTTCGACCGCGACGACTACCTCTTCGCCGCACTCGACGCCGGGGCCAGCGGGTTCCTCCTGAAGAACGCCGGTCCCGAGGAGCTCGTGAGCGCCGTGCGCGTCGTGGCGGCGGGCGACGCGCTGCTGGCGCCCGAGGTCACGCGCCGCGTGATCGAGCGGTTCGCGACCGCGGCGCCCGCGCCGTCTACGACCGCGCCGTCCACGGCCCCGGCGAGCGCCCCGCCGGGCGTCGACCTCACCGCCGTCGACCTCACCGACCGCGAGGCCGAGGTGCTGCGGCTGCTGGCGCAGGCCCTCAGCAACGCCGAGATCGCGGCGCGGCTCTACATCGGCGAGGCGACCGTGAAGACGCACGTGTCGAACATCCTGCTCAAGCTCGGTGTGCGCGACCGCGTCGCCGCGGTCGTCTACGCCCACCGCCACGGCCTCGCCTGAGCCACACACGGAAGCCCGCACGCGGAAGCGCCCCGGGCCCCACCGAGGTCGGTGCGGGGCCGCGGGGCGCTTCCGGGTGGGTGCGTGTCAGGCGTTGGCCTTCTGCACGCGGGCGACGAGGCCCAGGAACGTGTCGAGGTAGCCCTGCAGGAACGCCTTGGTGCCCTCGTTCGTGATCTCGCGGTTCTCGTCGATGAGGCCCGGGGTGAGCTGGATGAACCCCTCCGGCTGGCCCATGACGATGGCGTCGACGTGCGAGAGCACGGCCTTCAGGTGCTGCTGCGCGGCGGCGGTGGCGATGCCGCCCTGCGAGCCGCCGAGCACGGCCACCGGCTTGCGGCTGAGCGACATCTGGCCGTACGGGCGGGCCGACCACTCGATCGCGTTCTTCAGCACGCCGGGGATGGAGCGGTTGTACTCGGGCGTGACGATGAGCACGCCGTCGACGGCCTCGATCGCGGCCTTGAAGTCGGTGCCCACCTGGGGGAATTCGGCGTCGTAGTCGGGCGAGTAGAAGGGCAGGTCCCTGATCGGGATCTCGACGAACTCCACGCCCTCCGGCGCGAGCCTCACGACGGCCTCGGCCAGCGTGCGGTTGATCGAGGTGCTGCTGATGCTGCCGACGATGTAGCCGATCTTGGTCACGATTGATTGCTCCTGTACTCGGGAGGGAGGTCCTCGGCCGGTCGGCCGATCCATTCAGGTGCAAGTTCTCCTCCCCCGGATCTATTCCCCCGCCCGGGGGAGCGCGGCCTCGGGGGAGCGGCCGGAATCCCCCACGCGGCGGATGTGCCGCGCACCGGTGCGTTCCTAGCCTGGACGCATCACCGAGAAAGGATGACCATGCTGCGACTGCAGGGGATCACCAAGAGCTACGGGGAGCGGAGGGCGCTCGACGGCGTGACGTTCGACGTCTCGCCCGGCCGCCTCACCGGCTTCGTGGGCGGGAACGGCGCCGGCAAGACGACGACGATGCGGATCGTGCTCGGGCTGCTCGCCCGCGACGCCGGCAGCGTCACCCTCGACGGCGTCGAGCTGACCGCCGCCGACCGCCGCCGCTTCGGATACATGCCGGAGGAGCGGGGCCTGTATCCGAAGATGAAGGTGCTCGAGCAGATCGCCTACCTCGCCCGCCTGCACGGATACGGCCGCGCGGAGTCCACCCGCCGGGCGCAGGACATCCTGGAGCAGCTGGGCCTGGGGGAGCGCCTGAACGACAACGTCGAGGCGCTGTCGCTGGGCAACCAGCAGCGCGCGCAGATCGCCGCGGCCCTCGTGCACGACCCCGAGGTGCTCATCCTCGACGAGCCGTTCTCGGGCCTCGACCCGCTGGCCGTCGACGTCGTCGCCGGCGTGCTCCAGGAGCGCGCGGCCGGCGGCGCGGCGGTGCTGTTCTCGTCGCACCAGCTCGACGTCGTCGAGCGCCTGTGCGACGACCTCGTCATCATCGCCGCGGGAGCCGTGCGCGCCGCCGGATCGCGCGAGGCGCTGCGCGAGCAGCACTCCACCCGCCGCTACGAGCTCGTCTCGTCCGGCGACGCGGGCTGGATCCGCGACGAGGCCGGCGTCGAGGTGCTCGACTTCGACGGCGGCTACGCGCTGTTCGAGGCGGCCGACGCCGCCGCCGCCCAGCGCGTGCTGCAGCAGGCCGTCGCCCGCGGCGACGTGGCGAGCTTCACGCCCCAGCGCCCCTCTCTCGCCCAGATCTTCAAGGAGGTCATCCAGTGAGCACCGCACCCCGGCCCCTCGCGCCCGCCCAGTCCACGTGGCTCGTCGCCGAGCGCGACATCATGGGACGCCTGCGCAGCAAGTCGTTCGTCATCTCGACGCTCATCCTGCTGCTCATCGTCGTCGGCGGCATCGTCGTGATGGGCATCGTGAACGCGACGTCCGGCGGCACGCCCGTGGCCGCCACGGCGGACGTCGCCGCCACCCTGCCCGACACCGACGCCCTCGAGGTCACGGAGGTGGCCGACCGGGCGGAGGGCGAGCAGCTCGTCCGCGACGGCGAGGTGGACGCCCTCATCGCGGCGAGCCCGGACTCGGCCACCGGCATGGAGGTGGTGGCGCTGACCGAGGCGCCCTCGGACGTCGTCTCGCTGCTGTCCGTCGCGCCCGAGGTCACGCTGCTCGACGACTCGGACGTGCCGTTCTTCCTGCGCTACATCCTCGGGATGATCTTCGGCCTCGTGTTCATGGGCGCGGCGCTCAGCTTCGCGATGCCGATCTCCACCGCCGTCGTGGAGGAGAAGCAGACGCGCGTCATCGAGATCCTCATCTCGACGGTCCCCGCCCGCGTGCTGCTGGCCGGCAAGGTGCTCGGCAACCTCGTGCTCTCGATGGGCCAGATCCTGCTCATCATCGCGGCGGCGACCATCACGCTGGCCGTGACCGGTCAGTCGGACGTGCTGAACGACTTCGGCGCCCCCATGGCCTGGTTCGCCGTGTTCTTCCTGTTCGGCTTCCCGATCCTGTCGGCGATGTTCGCCGCCGCGGGCGCCATGGTCTCGCGCCAGGAGGACATCAGCCCGACCGTCACGCCCATCATGATGCTCGTGATGATCCCGTCGTACCTGCCGATGTTCCTCGGCGACAATCCGGTGGTCATGACCGTCATGTCGTACGTGCCGTTCTCGGCGGCCATCGCGATGCCGATCCGCCTGTACTTCGACGAGGCGGCCTGGTGGGAGCCGATCCTCGCACTCGGGATCATGGCCGCCACGTGCGTCGCGATCGTGCTGCTGGGCGCGCGCATCTACGAGAACTCGCTGCTGCGCATGGGCGGCCGCGTCAAGCTCGCGGAGGCCCTCCGCAGCTGACCGCGCGCACGCCGCCGAACCCGCCCCCGATCCGCGAACCCGCGCCGGATCGGGGGCGGGTTCGCGCAAGGAGGGCGGGTTCGGCGGGGGAGATCAGGCCTCGGTCGGGCCCTGGCTCGTGAGCGCGAGCTCGTCGCCGGTCGCGGCCACGTCCACGCGCACGGCGTCGCCGTCGTGCACGCCGCCCGACAGGATCGCGCGGGCCAGGCGATCCTGGATCTCGGTCTGGATCAGCCGGCGCAGGGGGCGCGCGCCGAACACGGGGTCGTAGCCGCGCTCGGCCAGCCAGGCCCGGGCGTCGGGCGTGACGGCGAGCGTGAGGCGCCGATCCGACAGGCGCCGCTGCAGCAGATCCACCTGCAGCTCCACGATCTGCGCGAGGTCGTCCTGCCCCAGCGCGTGGAACATCACGATGTCGTCGAGGCGGTTGATGAACTCCGGCTTGAACGCCGCGTGCACGAGCTGCATCACCTGCTCGCGCTTGGACTCGGGCGAGAGCGTCGGATCGATGAGCACGGGGGAGCCGAGGTTCGACGTGAGGATGAGGATGACGTTCTTGAAGTCGACCGTGCGGCCCTGGCCGTCGGTGAGGCGACCGTCGTCCATCACCTGCAGCAGCACGTCGAACACCTCGGGGTGCGCCTTCTCGACCTCGTCGAGCAGCACGACGCTGTAGGGGCGCCGGCGCACGGCCTCGGTGAGCTGGCCGCCCTGGTCGTAGCCGACGTATCCCGGAGGGGCGCCCACGAGGCGGCTGACGGAGTGCTTCTCGCCGTACTCCGACATGTCGATGCGCACCATCGCCTGCTCGTCGTCGAAGAGGAACGCCGCGAGCGCCTTGGCGAGCTCGGTCTTGCCCACGCCCGTCGGGCCGAGGAAGAGGAACGATCCCGTCGGCCGGTTCGGATCGCTGATGCCGGCCCGCGAGCGGCGCACGGCGTCGGCCACGGCGCGCACCGCGTCCTTCTGGCCGATGAGACGTCGCCCGAGCTCGGACTCCAGGTGCAGCAGCTTCTCGGTCTCGCCGCGCATCAGTCGGCCGACGGGGATGCCGGTCCAGGCCGCGATGACGCTTGCGATGTCCTCCTCGGTCACCTGGTCGCCCACCATGCGCTCGTCCGACTGCTCCACGCGCTCGGCCTCGGCCAGCTCGCGCTCGAGCGACGGGATCTCGCCGTACAGCAGGCGCGAGGCGCGCTCGAGGTCGCCCTCGCGCTGCGCGCGCTCGGCCTCGCCGCGCGCGGCGTCGAGGCGCGTCTTGAGGTCGCCGACCTTGTTGAGCGAGGCCCGCTCGGCCTCCCACCGCTCCTGCAGCTCGCCCAGGCGCTGCTCGTTCTCGGCCAGGGTCTCGCGCAGGGCCGCGAGCCGCTCCTGCGACGCCGGGTCCTTCTCCTTCTTGAGCGCGAGCTCCTCGAGCTTGAGGCGGTCGACGTGCCGGCGCAGCTCGTCGATCTCGAGGGGCGCGGAGTCGATCTCCATGCGCAGCCGACTGGCGGCCTCGTCGATGAGATCGATCGCCTTGTCGGGCAGCTGGCGGCTGGGCAGGTAGCGATGGCTGAGCGAGGCGGCCGCGACGAGCGCGCCGTCCGCGATCGCGACCTTGTGGTGCGCCTCGTAGCGCTCCTTGAGCCCGCGCAGGATCGCGATGGTGTCCTCCACGCTCGGCTCGCCGACGTACACCTGCTGGAAGCGGCGCTCGAGCGCCGCGTCCTTCTCGATGAACTCGCGGTACTCGTTGAGCGTGGTGGCGCCGATCATGCGCAGCTCGCCGCGGGCGAGCATCGGCTTGAGCATGTTCGCCGCGGCGACGGATCCCTCGCCGCCGCCCGCACCCATGAGCACGTGGAGCTCGTCGATGAAGGTGATCACGCGGCCCTCCGACTCGGTGATCTCCTTGAGCACGTTCTTGAGCCGCTCCTCGAACTGGCCGCGGTACATCGCGCCCGCCACGAGCGCCGAGATGTCGAGCGCGATGAGCTCGCGACCCTTCAGGCTCTCGGCCACGTCGCCCGCGACGATCCGCTGCGCGAGGCCCTCGACGACGGCGGTCTTGCCGACGCCGGGCTCGCCGATGAGCACGGGGTTGTTCTTCGTGCGCCGGGTGAGCACCTGGCTGACGCGGCGGATCTCGGCGTCGCGCCCGATGACCGGGTCGAGCTTGCCGGCCCGCGCGCGCTCGGTGAGGTTGATCCCGAACTGCGCGAGAGCGGTCTGCTCCTCCTGCTGCGGCTGATCCGCCATGTCCCCTCCGATGATCCGTGCGCACTTGAGTCCGACTCACTCAACTTTAGCAACCGCACCCGCCCGGGGGGAACCACCAGTCCCCGCGAGACAGCAACTGTGCGCCGAGACAGCGGCGTCTGCACGCTGTCTCGGCGCGGGAATGCTGTCTCGCGGAGGGGAGGGGCCGCAAACCCGGTCAGGCGAGGGCCAGCTCCGGCGCGGCCCGGCCCGCCGCGGCCTCCGCCGCGGGGGTGCACGCGAACCGCGCGCGGTAGGCCGTGGGGCTCGTGCCCAGCGCCCTGGCGAAGTTCTGGCGCAGCACGGCGGCGGATCCGAAGCCGCACTCGGCGGCGATCCGGTCGAGGCCCCAGTCCGTGCGCTCCAGCAGGCGCTGGGCGTGCATCACGCGCTGGCGGGCGAGCCACGCGGCGGGAGTCGTGCCGTGATCGGCGCGGAACCGCCGGGCGAACGTCCGCGGCGACATGTGCGCGTGGGCGGCCAGATCGTCGACCGTGAGGTCGCGGCTCAGGTTCGCCAGCGCCCAGTCCAGCGTGGGGGAGAGCGACATGCCCTGCGCCTCGGGCAGCGGGTGCAGGATGAACTGCGCCTGGCCGCCGTCGCGCTGCGGGGCGACGACCATGCGCCGCGCGACGACGTTCGTCAGCTCGGCGCCGATCTCCTGGCGCAGCAGGTGCAGGCACGCGTCGATGCCGGCCGCCGTGCCGGCGCTCGTGATGATGCGCCCGTCCTGCACGTAGAGCACGTCCGGATCGATCGTCGCCCGCGGGAAGCGCCGCGCCATCTCGTCGGCGTACATCCAGTGCGTGGTGGCGCGTCGGCCGTCGAGCACCCCCGCGGCCCCGAGGGTGAACGAGCCGCTGCACACGCTGAGAACCCACGCGCCCCGGTCCACCGCGCGGCGCACGACGTCGACCACGCGCGGGTCCACGTCGTCCCAGTACTGCCGGGGCGTCGCCGTGACGACGACCACGTCGGCCTCGTCGGCGAACGACAGGTCGTTCTCGATCTGCAGCGAGAACCCCATCTTCGTGCGCACCAGGCCGGGATCGGGCGTCACGGGACGGAAGTCGAACGTCGGCACGCCCTGGTCGGAGCGGTCGAGCCCGAAGGCCTCGCACACCACGCCGAACTCGAACACGGCGGCGCCGTCCAGCACGATGCAGGCGACGGTCTTGATCATGGATCCTCCCGGTGGCGGGATTCCTGCGGACGGCGGCAGTCGTGGTGGCAGGAATCGAACGGATTGCGTCGAATCTGCCACTCGTGGCCGGATCCGCACAACCGTAGCTTTTCGGACATGGGCCTTCTTCTCGGCATCCTCCTCGCCGCGGTCTCCGTCGCGGCCGTCGCGGCCACGCTGTGGCTGCTGCCCAACGACGGCTACGGTCAGCGCGTGTTCGGCACCGACGACTGGTCGCAGCCCCCCGGATCTCGCCCCTCGTGGCGACCGGTGACCGCTCAGATCCGCACAAGCTCGCCCTGACAGTTCGGGCAGCGGCCACCCGGGAACGTCGCGACGCACGCGGCGCACCACGTGCAGCCGAACGAGCATGCGAGGAACGGCCCCTCGGCGCCCTCGCACCGCTGACAGGAGGTCACCGCACGACCCCGGTGAGCGGATCGACGGGGAAGCGCGTCTCGCCCTCGCCGGTGACGACGGGGTAGCCCTCGCGGGCCCAGTACTCGAAGCCGCCGATCATGAGCTTCACCTCGTAGCCGAGCTCGGCGAGGGCCAGCGCCGCCTTGTCGCCGCCGTTGCAGCCGGGGCTCCAGCAGTACACGACGACGGGCGTGCCGGCCGGGATCTCGGCGGCCGCGCGCGCGGGGATCTCGCGGGTGGGCAGGTGGATGGCGCCCGCGGCCCGGCCCTGGGCCCACGCCTCGGCGGAGCGGGTGTCGACGAGGACGAAGCGCTCGCCCGCCTTCTGCGCTGCGCGCACGTCGGCGGGGTCGGTCTCGAAGGCGAGCTTGGCGCGGTAGTGCGCGGCTATGTCGGCGGGTGCGGTCATGGCCACACCGTAGGCGACGGCGCCGCCTCGCCCCGCCGCACCGGGGCACAACGGCAGGATCCCGCCGCAGCGTGGCAGAGCGCCGACGCCGCGGTCCGGTCAGCGCACGCGCTCGTAGACCTCGATCATCGCCGCCGTGCTCGCGGACTGACGGAACCGCTGCCGCACCGCCGCGTCGGGCGCGGGCGCCGATCCGGACCGGATGTCGGCCGACGCCCGCCGCAGCGCCGCGGCGAGGGCGTCGACGGACGCGTCCGCACGATCCGGTTCGCCGACGTGCCAGACGCCGGAGCCCACCTCGGCGGCGATGTCGGGATCGCTCATGACCGACGGCGTGCCGAGCGCCGCCGCCTCGAAGGGCGTCATGCCCTGCGTCTCGAAGCCGATCGAGGTCTGCACGAGCGCATCGGCGGCGCGGATGCGGGCGAGGGTCTGCTCGTAGGGGAGGCCGCCGAGGAACGTCACCGTCTCGTCGAGCCCGTAGCGGCGCACGATCCGCTGCGCCGCGCGGCGCTGGGCGCCGCCGCCGATCACCTCGACGCGCATCGGGGCGCCGGCGCGCGCGACGGCCTCGAGGAACGGAAGCAGCCGCTTCTCGGGGCTCATCCTCCCGATCCACACGAACGCGGGCACGTCGCCGTCGCGGCGCGGGGCGGCGCGCTCGGTCGACATCCTGTCGAGCACGTCGTCGTCCATGCCGTTCCAGATCGCGTCGACGCGCGCGGCGACACCGTGCCGCTCGAGCCGCCGGGCGAAGTGGTGCGAGGGCGCCGTGACCGCCGACGCCGTCTTCGCGAGCCCGCGCAGATAGGCCCAGCCGTCCGATCCGGGCCCGCTGCCCGGCATCACGCGGCGGCGCCACGCGTTCAGCGCGCGCAGCACGAGCTCGGGGAACGGGGCGGTGGCGCGCAGGCCCACGTCCACCCGGTTGTGCATCGTGTGCACCACGGGCAGGCCGTGCCGGCGCGCGTAACGGTATCCGAGGAGGGCGCCCCAGAAGTCGGCCTGCACGTGCACGACGTCGGCGTGCGGGCGCGACGCGAGCGCGCGCTCCACCGCGTCGTCCGAGCGCCGCCCCGGCCAGGTGAAGGAGTACTCGAGGTCCACCGTGACGGGGATCGACGGCAGGTCGGCGTAGGCCGGGTCCGCGGCGTTCACCGACGCGCGCGGGCCGTGCCGCCGCGGCGCGACGATCGTCACCGTGTGCCCCGCGCGCTCGAGGTACCGCCGTTGCAGCCGCGTCGACACCTGCGCGCCGCCCAGCGTCTCGACGTGCTGGTCGGCGAACATCACGATGTGCACGGCGGCCTACTCGGGCAGGGGCTCGCCGCGGTACAGCGCCTCGAACGTGTCGAGCGTGCGATTGATGTCGTGCGCCTGCACCATCTCGAGCGACGCCTCCTGCATGCGGCGGCGCTGCTCGGGATCGGCGGTGAGCACGTCGGTGAGCCGCGCGGCGAGCGCGTCGACATCGCCCGGCGGGAAGAGGTAGCCGTTCTCGCCCTCGTGCACGAGGTGCGGCAGGGCCACGGCGTCGGCGGCCACGACGGGCAGGCCCGACGCCATCGCCTCCATCGTCGCGATCGACTGCAACTCGGCGATCGACGCGATCGCGAACACGCTCGCGCGCGTCAGCGCGGCACGCAGCTCCTCGTCGGTGGTGTGCCCGAAGAACGTGACCCGGTCGCGGATCCCCAGCTCCTCGGCCAGCTTCTCGAGCGAGGGTCGCTGATCGCCGTCGCCGACGAGGTCTAGCTTCGCGTCGAGGGCCGGGTCGAGCTTGGCGACGGCGCGCAGCAGCACGTCCACGTGCTTCTCGGTGGTGATGCGGCCGACGAACACGACGCGGTTCTCGGTGCGCGGCGACAGATCGGGCGTGTACTTCGACTCGTCGATGCCGCAGCTGATGGGGATGACGCCGGCGATGTCGATCGTCGATTCGAGGAACTCCGCCGCCTTGCGCGTGGGCGTCGTGACGGCGGCCGTGAGGTCGAACGTGCGCTTCGCGTCGCCCCACGCCCACTTCACGAGAAGGCGGTTGAGCGCATCGGGCAGCATCGTGGAGTCCACGATGTTCTCGGGCATGACGTGGTTCGTCGCGATCACCGGGATGCCGCGCTTGCGCGCCTCGCGCGCGAGGCCACGGCCGATGACGATGTGCGACTGGATGTGCACGACGTCGGGGCGCACGCGGTCGAGCACGGCGCGCGCGTAGTGCTTGGAGCGCCACGGCCACACGAACCGGAGCCACTCGTGGCCCGGCCAGCGCACCGACGGCAGCCGGTGCATCATGAGCTCGCGGCCCTCGATCGTCTCGAATCGGGGCTCGGCGCGGCGGTAGCGCGTGTTCGGCGCGGAGACGTGCACCTCATGCCCACGCTCCACGAGGCCCGCGGCCAGCCGCTCGGCGAACCGGGCGGCGCCGTTGATGTCGGGCGAGAACGTGTCGCATCCGAGGAGGATCTTCAGCGGCTGCTCGTTCGACGTATGGTCCACCCCACGAAGTTACCCGGGGAGGGCCCGGTTTCCGCGGCGCCCTGCCGGGATTCGGGGGTTACCCGGAGTTCACCGGGCGCGTCCTTCCCGTGCGAGCCCGGCGGGGTGCCCGGCCGCGCGCGCTCAGCCCTGCTCGGCCCACCACGCGCGCAGGCGGCGCTCGGCCTCCTCCTCGCCGAGCACGCCCTCGTCGAGGCGCAGATCGAGCAGGAAGCGGTAGGCGGCGCCCACCTGCGGGCCGGGCCGGATGCCCAGGATCTCCTGGATGCGGTTGCCGTCGAGCTCGGGGCGCATCGCCTCGAGCTCCTCCTGCTCGCGCAGCGCGGCGATCCGCTCCTCGATGTCGTCGTAGGCCGTCGCCAGGCGCATGGCCTTGCGCCTGTTGCGCGTGGTGACATCCGCGCGGGTGAGGATGTGCAGCCGCTCGAGCTCGTCGCCCGCGTCGCGCACATACCGCCGCACGGCCGAGTCGGTCCACGCGCCCTCCGAGTAGCCGAAGAAGCGCAGGTGCAGCTCGATGAGCTTCGAGACCGAGGCGATGGTGTCGCCGTCGAAGCGCAGCGCCTGCAGCCGCTTGCGCGCCATGCGCGCGCCGACCACGTCGTGGTGGTGGAAGGTGACGGCGCCGCCCTTCTCGAGCTTGCGGGTGCGCGGCTTGCCGATGTCGTGCAGCAGCGCGGCCAGCCGCAGCGGGATGTCCGGATCGGCGCCGGGACGACGCGCGTGCTCGTGCTCGATCGCCTGGGTGAGCACCGTGAGCGAGTGCTCGTACACGTCCTTGTGGTGGTGGTGCTCGTCCACCTCGAGCCGCAGCGCCGAGACCTCGGGCAGGAACTCCTCGATGAGGCCCGTCTCCACGAGCACGCGGATGCCGCGCACCGGATCCTCCGTGCCGACCAGGCGGGTCAGCTCGCCCTGGATCCGCTCGGGGCTCACGATCTCGAGCGTGCGGCCGAGCCGCTCGATCGCGGCACGCGTGGCGTCCTCGATGTCGAACTCCAGCTGCGACGAGAAGCGGGCGGCGCGCAGCATGCGCAGCGGGTCGTCGCCGAAGCTCACGGCGGGATCGATCGGGGTGCGCAGCACGCCGGCGAGCAGATCCTCCACGCCGCCGGTGGGGTCGACCAGCTGCACCGACGGCACGCGCAGCGCCATGGCGTTCACCGTGAAGTCGCGGCGCGTGAGGTCGGCCTCGAGCGTGTCTCCGAACTCGACGGCGGGCTTGCGCGTGGTGCCGTCGTAGCTGTCGGCGCGGTACGTCGTGATCTCGACCTGCTCGCCGCGCACGCGCGCGCCGATCGTGCCGAACGTGCGGCCGATGTCCCACTGCGCGGTGCTGATCGGGGTGACGATGCGCAGGATGTCGTCGGGCCGCGCATCGGTCGTGAAGTCGAGATCGTGCGTCGCGCGGCCGAGCAGCGCATCGCGCACGGGACCGCCCACGATCGCGAGGTCGTGCCCGGCGGCGGCGAACGCCCGGCCGAGCTCCGCCACCACGGGGGAGGCCGCGAGGTCGCCGAGGCGCGCGAGTCCGGCGGCCATGTTGAGCATGCGTTCCAGGGTAGCCGGGGCGCGCTGAGGGGCCGGTCGAAGGCCGCCTCCGCTCGTCGGCCGAGCGAAGCGCGCGGAGACGGCTTGAGCGAGCGAAGCGAGTCGAAAGCGAGGCCGCAACGGCGCGGCCTCGGCTCGCTGCGCTCGCTCGGCCCGTCTCCGCTCCGCGCCCTTCGGGCGCTCCGGTCGACGAGCGGGATCGGGCCCGCGCGCGCCGCGAGCCAGCACCACGGCGATACGCTCGAAGCATGCTGGCGACGATCCTGTACGGGCCCCGCGACATCCGCGTCGAGGAGGTGCCCGATCCGCAGCTCGCGACGGAGGGCGGCGGCGTCGGCCTCGACGCGATCGTGCGCGTGGTGGTGGCGTGCGTGTGCGGCTCCGACCTGTGGCCCTACCGCGGCGTGACGGAGCCGAAGACCCCCAGGCGCATCGGGCACGAGATGATCGCGGTCGTCGAGCGCGTCGGCGCCGACGTGTCGCGGATCAAGCCCGGCGACTTCGTCATCGCACCCTTCTACGACTGCTGCGGCGAGTGCGCGAACTGCCGCAACGGCTTCACGACCTCGTGCCTCGAGGCGGGCAGCTGGGGCGGCCGCGACCACTGGGGCCTCGACGTGGACGGCTGCCAGGGCGAGCTCGTGCGGGTGCCGCACGCGGACGGCACGCTGAAGGTGGTCGAGGGCGGCCTGCCGGACGAGTCGATGATCCCGAGCCTGCTCACGCTCTCGGACGTGTTCCTCACCGGGCACCACGCCGCCGTCTCGGCCGGCGTGCGCGAGGGCTCGACCGTCGCCGTGGTGGGCGACGGCGCCGTGGGGCTCTCGGGCGTGCTCGCCGCGAAGCGCCTGGGCGCCGAGCGGATCGTCGCGATGTCGCGCCACGAGTCGCGCCAGCGGCTGGCGACGGAGTTCGGCGCCACCGACATCGTGCCGCAGCGCGGGGACGAGGGCGTCGCGGCGCTCAAGGACCTCTTCGGCGGCATCGGGCCGGACTGCGTGCTGGAGTGCGTGGGCACCAAGGAGTCGATGGATCAGGCGCTGCGCTCCGCGCGCCCCGGCGGCCAGGTCGGGTTCGTGGGGGTGCCGAACGGCGGCCCGGAGCTGCCGATGCGCACCATGTTCTCGACGAACGTCGGCGTGCGCGGCGGTGTGGCGCCCGTGCGCGACTACGTCGACGAGCTGCTGCCCGAGGTGCTGGACGGATCGCTGAACCCCGGCGCCGTGTTCGACGCGAGCTTCGCCCTCGCCGACGCCGACGAGGCGTATGCCGCGATGGACGAGCGGCGCGCGATCAAGTCCCTGCTGCGCCCCTGACGTCGGCGGTGCTTCCGACCGGGGCGGACACGAGGATCAGTCCGCGAAGGCGAGGAAGCCGTCGAGCAGCAGCTCGCGGATCGTCGGCAGCAGCGCGGCACGCAGGGCGGCGGCGTCCGCCTCCAGCAGCTGCGCGATCGCGTCGATGAGCACGCCGGCGGGCAGCTCGCCGTCGCACGCGCCGAGCAGGCCGGCGAGCGCCGGGTCGGCCTGCACCGATCGGCCGAAGCCGCCGCCCTGGCGCAGCTCGATCACGCTCGGCGCCTCCTCGCCGGGGCGGTGGTGGCGCGCCTCGGTCACATCCGCGGCCGTGCGCAGCCGGGCCGCGGCGAGCGCCTCGTCGTCGAGGGCGGCCGCGCGGTCGTGGTGCGCGAGCGCCGCTGCGAGGTGCGATCCGAGCGCTCCCTCCGACGGGATCGGGCTCGTGACGCGCTCATATCGTGCGAGCGTCGGCTCCCCCTCGGCGCGGCGCAGCAGCACGTAGCCGAAGCCGATCGCCGTCACCCCGCGGGCGGCGAAATCGTCGAGCCACGCCGTCAGCAGCGCGTCGAAGGCCGCCGATCCCGGCGTCGTGCCGCCGTCGCGGATCCACATCTCCGCGTACCGGATCGGGTCGAGTTCCTCGCGCTCGATCACCCACGCGTCCAGCGGCACCGGCGACGCCGCGACCCACGCGCGCACGCGATCCAGACCCGCCACGCCGTCGCGGGTCTCCCAGTTGGCGAGCATCTGCGCCGCGCCGCCCGGCTCCAGGTGGGGGCCGACGCCCGCGACGACCTGCTCGACGAGCGCGTCGCCGATCAGGCCGCCGTCGCGATACTCGTAGGCGGGCACGCCCTTTGCGCGCGGCGTGATGACGAACGGGGGATTGGAGACGATGCGGTCGAACCGTTCCCCCGCCACGGGGGCGAACAGCGATCCCGTCCGCTCCTCGACGCCGTCCACGCCGTTGAGATGCGCGTTCAGCCGCGCGAACGCGAGCGCGCGCTCCGAGATGTCGGTGGCGACGACCGCCTCCGCATAGCGCCGCGCCCGCAGCGCCTGGATGCCGCACCCCGTGCCGAGGTCAAGCACGCGGCGCGCGGGGGTGGGCAGCTGCAGCCCCGCCAGGGTGAGCGACGCCCCTCCCACGCCGAGCACGTGGTCCTCGTCGAGCGCGCCGCCGCCGAGCGCGAGCTCGTCGAGGTCGCTCGCCACCCACCACTCGCCCGGCCCGCGGTCGTCGTGGAACGACTGGGGGCGCACGATGGCGCGCGGGGCGACGACGTCGCCGTCTCGCTCCGCCAGCCCCAGCCGCTCGAGGCCGGCCGCGCCCAGGGTCGGGAGCGCGCGATCGACGTCCGCAGCCGGCTGCCCGACGCCGAAGACGAGCAGGCGGGCGAGCACCGCGAGCGGGTCGCGCCGGTCGCCCAGGCCGCGCAGCGCCGGCTCGCGCAGCCCGCGGCCGGCCGCGTCGTCGGCCTCCACGCCCCAGGCGGCGCGCAGCGCCTCGGAGCGGAACCGCGCGGCGGCGAGGTCCGCGGCGAGCGCTCGGCACAGGGCGGGGTCGGGACGGGGCACCATGCGTCCTATTCAAGCGGAGCCGCGGTGCCTGCCGCGCCGCACGGCCTGCGGGGAACGCCCAGGCGCGTTCGTAGGATGGTTCCGGCATGTCCGCACCCCGTCGCCCCTCCAGCACGACCGCGCGCAGGCGGCGATTCCTCGCCACCCTCCCCGCGGTGCTCGCCGCGCTCCTGACGGCCGGGCTCGCCGGGCCCGCCGCCGCCGACGCGCGCCTGGTCGACGCCGCCACCCTCTCGCCCACGCCCACCCCGACGGCCGGAACCGGCGAGGACGACGACGAGCAGCGCGCGCGGCTGACCCTCACGCCGTCGGCCGGCACGATCGGCGGCGAGGACGAGGTCGCGGCGACCGCCTCGATCGAGAGCCCGCTGGGCCTCGCCGCCGTCCCGGCGGGAACCGTGACGCTTCGCATCGGCGACCAGCCGCTGCCGGATCGCGCCGCGCTGGAGGCCTGGCTGGACGGATCCTCGTCCGCGCGCCTCGTCGACCTCGACACCGCGGAGGCGGGGGTGACGGCGCCGGGCGCGTCGCAGACGATCACGCTTCGAGAGGACGAGCGCACGACCGCGCGTGCGCCCGGCGTCTATCCGCTCCGCGCCGCGCTCTCGGGAGGGGGGCAGCGTCTCGAGGACGACGCGCTCGTGCTCGTGGAGGGCGGCACGCGCCCGTCGATCGCCGTCGTCGTCCCGCTCACGGCCCCCGCCACGGATCGCGGACTGCTGACGAGCGAGCAGCTCGCGCAGCTCACGGTCGCGGGCGGCTCGCTCACGACGCAGCTCGAGGCCGTGGCGGGCACGCAGGCGGTGCTGGCCGTCGACCCCGCCATCCCCGCTGCCATCCGCGCGCTCGGCTCCTCGGCGCCGGCGTCGGCCATCACGTGGCTCGAGCGCCTCGAGTCGCTGCCGAACGAGCGCTTCGCCCTCGGGTTCGGCGACGCCGATCCCGCCGTCCAGATCGCCGCCGGATTCGGCGATCCGCTCGCCCCCCTCTCCCTCGCGCCGTACCTGCCGGGGGCGGGGGAGCCGGCGCCCCAGCCGTCCCCGGAGCCGACCGGCGAACCCACCCCCACGCCCACGCCCAGCCCGACGGCGTCGGCGGCGCCCGACCCCGGCTCGCTCGACCTCGAGGAGCTGCTGTCGATCGGCGGCGATCCCGCCGCGGTGGGCTGGCCCGATCCGGCCGCGGTCGACGCCGCCACGGTCGCCGCGCTGCGCGATGCCGGCAGCGCCTCGCTCGTGCCCTCCACCGCCACGGCCGCCGGGGCGGACGGGGCACCGGTCCCGCCCCGCGCCGACGGAGCCCTCGTGTACGACGCCGCGGCGTCGGAGCTGCTGTCGGCGGCGGCCGCGCTCGAGGACGAGCGCGCACGGGAGGAGGCCCTCGCCGCCGCGCGCGCCTCCCTCTGGCTCGCCGCGGGAGAGGTCGGCGGCACCCTGCTCGTCGCGCTCGAGCGGCAGGGCGGCGTGGACGCCGGCGACGACCGCCTCGACCGCGACCCGTCCCCGCGCCCCGCGGAGGCCGTGTCGGATGCGGTGGCGACCGCGAGCTCCTTCGCCCCGCTGACGCTCGCGGCGCTGCTCGCCGCCGCCCCCGTCCCCGTGGACGTCACGGGTCCCGGCCCCGATGCGGCGCGCGTGGCCGCCGCGAACGAGATGCGCGGCCGCGAGGATCGGCTGACGCAGCTCGGCAGCATCCTGAACGACCCCACGCTCCTCACCGCCCGCGCACGCGCCGAGACGCTGCAGCTGCTGGGCACACCGTGGAGCGCGCACCCGGACGCCTGGGAGGCCGCCGTGGCGGCCGAGCGCGAGTCGATCACCGCCCTCGGCGGCGCGGTCGGCATCGTGCCGCCGAGCGACGTGCAGCTGCTCAGCTCCGAGGCGCCGCTGCCGGTGTGGATCCGCAACGATCTGCCGTACCCCGTCACCGTCACCCTGCACGCCCAGCCCGACAATCCGCGCGTCGCCGTGCAGGAGACGACCACGGTGGAGGCCGCGCCGTCCCAGAACACGCGCGTTCGCGTTCCCGTGGAGGCGGGCATCGGCAACGGCCAGGTGCGCATCTCGCTGTCGCTGCAGAGCCCGACGGGGGTCGCGGTCGGCGCGCCGCAGGCCATCGACGTCACCGTGCGGGCGGACTGGGAGCGCGCCGCGATGATCGTCCTCGGCGTCCTCGTGGCCGGTCTGGCCGTGCTCGGCACGATCCGAACGGTCCGCCGCCGTCGTCGCCGCGCGGCCGCTGCCGGGCGTGACTAGCACCGCGATCCTCAGCCGCGCGGAATACCCCGCGGCTAGTATGGGTTGAGGTCGGCGAACACAGGAGGCGCGCGTGCGACAGCTCATCATCATCGGATCGGGTCCGGCCGGGTTCACGGCCGCCATCTACGCGGCGCGTGCGAACCTCAAGCCGCTCGTCATCGCCAGCTCGGTGGAGGTGGGCGGCGACCTCATGCAGACCACCGAGGTCGAGAACTTCCCCGGCTTCCCCGAGGGCGTCATGGGCCCCGACCTCATGGCCAAGATGCAGGAGCAGGCCGAGAAGTTCGGCGCCGAGATCGCCTACGACGACGCGACCGAGCTCGACCTCGACGGCCCCGTCAAGCGCGTGACGCTCGGCAGCGGCAAGGTCGAGGAGGCCCGCGCGCTGATCTTCGCGACCGGATCGGCCTACCGCAAGCTCGGCGTCCCCGGCGAGGAGGCCCTCTCCGGCCACGGCGTCTCGTGGTGCGCCACGTGCGACGGCTTCTTCTTCCGCGACAAGACGGTCGCCGTCGTCGGCGGCGGGGACTCGGCGCTCGAGGAGGCGACGTTCCTCACGAAGTTCGCCTCGAAGGTGATCGTCATCCACCGCCGCGGCGAGCTGCGCGCCTCCAAGGCGCTGCAGGACCGCGCGTTCGCGAACGACAAGATCGAGTTCATCTGGAACACCGAGGTCGTCGAGATGCTCGGCGCCTCCGGCCTCACGGGCGCGCTGCTGCGCGACCTCACCACCGGCGAGCAGCTGGAGCTCCCGCTCGACGGCATGTTCGTCGCGATCGGATCGGACCCGCGCGTACACCTCGTGCACGGCAAGCTCGACCTCACGGCCGAGGGCACCGTCGCCGTCGACGGGCGCTCGTCGCGCACCTCGGTCGAGGGCGTCTTCGCCGCCGGCGACGTCATCGACCCCACGTACCGCCAGGCCGTCACGGCCGCCGGATCGGGCACCGTCGCGGCCCTCGACGCGGAGCACTACCTCGCCGCGCAGGAGGATCTCGACAATGCCGAGGCGCTGGAGCAGATCGCCACCGTCTGACACGGGAATGCGCGGCGCGCCGCCGCGTTGACACCGACAGATCCGAAGACAAGGGAGAACGACATGACCGCCAAGGCAACCACCTCGGCCACCTTCGAGCAGGACGTGCTGCAGGCCGACGGCCCCGTGCTCGTCGACTTCTGGGCCGAGTGGTGCGGCCCGTGCCGCATGGTCTCGCCCGTGCTCGACGAGATCCAGGCCGAGCACCCCGACAAGATCACCGTGCTGAAGCTGAACGTGGACGAGAACCCGGATCTGGCGATGAAGTACCAGATCACCTCGATCCCCGCCATGAAGGTGTTCCAGGGCGGCGAGGTCGCCACGACGATCATCGGCGCGAAGCCGAAGTTCGCCCTCGAGCAGGACCTCGCGCAGTACCTGAGCTGATCAGCCCCGCAACGAAGTGACCCCGGTCGCCAGTCGGCACCGGGGTCTCTTCGTCTCTCGGTTCACGCCCTGTCGATCACCCGCACGACGGCGTCCCAGCGGCGGTGCGTGTTCTCCTGCCCGATGAGCCGCCACACCGCCCGTGTGAGCTCGGGGTACTCGGCCGCGATCTGGCGCAACAGGCGCTGATTGCGCGCCCGCGTGGGACGCAGCCCGCCATCGGCCTGGATGTGCTCCGCGCGCAGGGTGAAGACGACCAGCTCGTCGACCGTCGGCAGGTCCTCCATGAACTCCCACGGGTCCTCGCCGGCCCGCAGCCGCTCGTGCACGAGGGCCGCGAGCTCGTCGCCCGCCTCGGCGCGCAGCAGCTCCACGCTGGCGCGCCGGCGCGGTGCCGAGTGCTCGTCGTCCATCAATCCAGCCTAAGGCGCGGGGGCTGGACGGGCTCCGGACCCGCACCGCGCCCGGCCGGTCAGTGCCGCCGGAGGCGGTCGATCAGTTCGTCCTTCTTCAGCTTCGAGGTGCCCTCGATGCCCAGCTCCTTCGCGCGGTCGCGCAGCTCGTCGACCGTGCGCTCCTCGTAGTTCTCGGCCTCGCCGCCGCGCTCACCCACCTTCTCGCGGCCGTCGCGGGCGGCGGCGTTCGCGATGCGCGCGGCCTTCTCCTTCGAGTTGCCCTCGTCGCGCAGCTTCTCGTAGAGCTCCTCGTCCTTGATGCTCGGGTTCGGCATCTCAGAACCCCTTTCCCCCCGTGACGGGGATGACGGCGCCCGAGACATACGACGCCTCGTCGCTTGCGAGATAGACGTACGCCCCCGCGAGCTCGCTCGGCTGGCCGGGCCGGCCGAGAGGCGTGTCCTTGCCGAAGCTCTCGACCTTGTCGTCGGGGAATCCCGTGGCGGGGATGAGCGGCGTCCAGATCGGCCCCGGTGCCACCGCGTTCACGCGGATCCCCTTGGGGCCGAGCTCCTGCGCGAGGCCCTTCGTGAAGGCGACGAGCGCCGCCTTCGTCATCGCGTAGTCGAGCAGCCCCGGCGACGGCTCGGCCGCCTGGATCGACGTCGTCGTGATGATCGATGCCCCCGCCGACATGTGGGGTACGGCCTCTCGGGCCAGCAGGAGCGCGCTCGTCATGTTCGTCGCGAAGACGCGCTCGATCTCGGAGAGCTGCAGGCTCTCGATCCCATCGCGCTGCTTCTGATATGCCGCGTTCGGAATGAGGATGTCGAGCCCCCCCAGCTGCTCGACCGCGCCCGCGACGAGATCGATGCAGGACTGCTCGCTGCGCACATCGAGCGGGAAAAGCGCGCAGGTGCGCCCCGCCTCCCGGACCAGCCGCTCCGTGTCCTGCGCGTCCTGCTCCTCCTCCGGCAGGTACGCGATCGCCACGTCCGCGCCCTCGCGCGCATAGGCGATCGCCACGGCGCGCCCGATCCCGGAGTCACCACCGGTGATGAGGGCCTTGCGCCCCACCAGGCGCTCACGACCCTGCCACTCGTTCTCGCCGTGATCGGGGGTGGGAGCCATCTCGCCGGTGTGCCCCGGCTGCGACCCCTGCTGCTGAGCCGGCGGCTGCTCGGCGGGTTCGCGCGGATCGGTGGTGTTCGGATCGGTCATCTCTGCCTCCTCCTAGACGATTCGCACGCCGGCCTGGGCGTACGTCATCCACCCTCGCGCCGGCCCGCGACGCCCGATACCCCCTTGACACGCCCCGGCCCTGCGCAACAGCCGGCGGGCCGTCGCCGGCACACCGAATCGGTCCGGCCGCAGCCGTCAGGCTGCGGAGCGCTTCGCGCGGAACCAGGCGTTGCTCGCCGGCAGCCACAGCAGCACGATGGAGCCGACGCTCAGCACGAGGCCCAGGAGCGACTGCGGCTGTCCGTTGCCGATGTTGGACAGTGCGCTGATGGCATTGAGCGCGAAGACCACCGTGAGGGCGATGCGCGCCCAGCCCTTCCCCTGCCAGGTGAAGAACGCGAAGACCGCGAGCCCGATGATCACGAGCACCGGGATCACCAGGGCGCCGAACAGGAAGGCGCCGTCGATCCCGGGGTACTGCACCAGCAGGAGCAGCGCGGCGACGACGCTGAACAGCCCGAGCCCGGCGATCACCCACGCGAGGATGCAGGCGGTCGTCACCTGGCGCGGTCGTCCGGCCGGCGGGACGGGGGCCGACCCGTACGGCTGCCCCGGGTATCCCGGCGCCGGGTATGCGCCCGGGTATCCGCCGGGCTGCGCAGGACCAGAACCCGGGTACGGCTGGGGCGTGCCGGAGTACGGAGGCTGAGCCGGCGCGGGGGAGGGGGCGTCCGGCGCGGCGCCGGGGTGGCCCGGGTATCCGCCGGGGTTCGCGTGGGACGCGGCGGCCGCGGGAGGAACGACGGGCGGCGTGGCGTGGTCGCCCGAGCCGGGCGCGCGGGGTGCGGCCGGGGGCGGCACAGATCCGGGTGCGGCCGGGGGGATCGCGTCGAACGGTGAATCGACGACGGGCTCGGGTGTCGGAATGGACGCGGGCTGCTCGTCGCGGTTCTGGTCGCCGCGGTTCTGATCGCTCATGTTCGCGAGCCTAGGGCCGCCGACCGAGCACCGCGAGGGGTACCACTGCCCATACCCGCAGCGCGCCGAGGGCGCCTCCGGACTCGGGCGCGGATTCCTCGCCTACTCGCCGTACGATTCCTCGCCGATCTCCGCGAGGATCCGGTTCAGGTCCTGGATCGATGCGAAATCGATGGTGACCTGGCCTTTTCTGGCGCCGAGACTGATCCGGACGCGCGTGTTGAGCCGATCGCCCAGGCGCGAGGCGACGTCGTCGAGATACGCGCGGCGGGCTCCCGCCTTCGGCTTGGGCTTCGGATCGTTCTTCTCCGATCCCGCCGCCATCGCCTTCGCGGCAGCCTCGGCGGCGCGCACGGAGAGGTCCTCGTTCACCACCTTGTCGGCCAGACGCTGCATCGCCTCGGGATCGTCGAGCGAGAGCATGGCACGCGCGTGGCCGGCACTGAGCACGCCCGCCGCCACGCGCTGCTGCACGGGTACGGGCAGGCGCAGCAGACGGATGGTATTGCTGATCTGCGGGCGCGAGCGCCCGATCCGCTTGGCCAGCTCGTCCTGCGTGATGCCGAAGTCCTCGAGCAGCTGCTGGTAGGCCGACGCCTCCTCGAGGGGGTTCAGCTGAGAGCGGTGCAGGTTCTCGAGCAGCGCGTCGCGCAGCAGGTCCTCGTCCGATGTGTCGCGCACGATCGCCGGGATCGTCTCGAGGCCCGCCTCGCGCGAGGCACGGGTGCGGCGCTCTCCCATGATGAGCTCGTAGGTGCCGTCGCCCTTGTCCCGCACGACCACCGGCTGCAGCACGCCGAACTCTCGGACGCTGTGCACGAGCTCCGCGAGGTCGTCGGGGTCGAAGTGCGTGCGCGGCTGACGCGGGTTCGGCACGATGGCGTGCGGGTCGATCTGGACGAGTCGCGCGCCGGGCACCGCAACGAGGTCGGCCTCCGGCTCGGGCGCGGGCGCCTCCTCGGCGGCCGCCTCGACCGGGGCGTCCTTCTTGGTCTTGCTGCCACCCGGGAAGAAGACGTCCACCGGGCGGGTGTTCGTCGACTCGGAGGTGGGGATGAGGGCGCCGATGCCTCGGCCCAGACCCGTTCGCTTCGCCATCAGGATGTCCCTTCTTCCGTGCGTCGCGCGCCACGGGTCACGATCTCGAGTGCGGCCTCCCGGTAGGCCACGGCGCCGGCGGAGCCGCCGTCGTAGGTGATGACGGTCTGCCCGAAGCTCGGCGCCTCGGAGACGCGCACCGAGCGCGGGATGAGCGTGTTCAGCACCTCGGTGGGGAAGTGCTGGCGAACCTCATCGGCCACCTGCTGCGAGAGCTTGGTGCGCTGGTCGTACATGGTCAGCAGGATCGTCGAGACGTGGATCCGCGGGTTCAGGTGCTTCTGGATCATGCGGATGTTCCCCAGTAGCTGACTGAGGCCCTCGAGCGCGTAGTACTCCGCCTGGATCGGCAGGAACACCTCGTCGGCGGCCGTGAACGCGTTGATCGTGAGCAGGCCGAGCGAGGGCGGGCAGTCGATCAGGATGAAGTCGAACGGGGTCTCCGCGTGCTCGAGGAAGTCGTCGAGCGCCGTCTTCAGCCGGTGCTCTCGCGCCACCTGGGAGACGAGCTCGATCTCCGCACCGGCCAGGTGGATCGTGCTGGGCACGCAGAACAGGTTCTCGTGCTCCGGGCTCTGCTGAATGACATCCGCGATCGGGAACTCGTCGATGAGGACGTCGTAGACGCTCGGGACATCGGCCGTGTGCGGCACGCCGAGGGCCGTGGACGCGTTGCCCTGGGGGTCGAGATCGATGACGAGCACGCGACCGCCCAGGGTCGCGATCGCCGCGGCGACGTTGACCGTGGTCGTCGTCTTCCCGACGCCGCCCTTCTGGTTCGACACGGTCATGATCCGGGTCTCGCCCGTGAACGTGACCTCCGCCTGCGCGAGACGCTTCCTGCGCGCGCTGAGATCCGCGAGCTCGCGGGCGAGCGGGGTGTCGTCGGGAAGCGAGAAGGAGCTCTCGTTCTCGGACTGTTTCACGTGAAACACACTCTTTCGCTTCGCTTCCGGCGGGCAGGTTCCACTCTAACCCGCGGGCCCGACAGGAACTTCGGCCGACCGCCGTGGCGCGTGATGTTTCACGTGAAACTGCGAGCGCGCGGACGGTTACGCCGGCGGCCGGGTGTGTGTCGCTTCAATCAAATGCCGAGCGATCTCGTTCCACGCGCACCCGTGAGCGTCCGAGACGACGGATCGGGGACTCGGGGGCGTTTCACGTGAAACGCCGGCTGGCCGCGTCGTTCCGCACGTTCGCGCTGCGTCGCGCGGCCGCGTGGGCGTGGCGGCGCGGTCGCTGATCGAGCCTCCGGGACTCGGGGGTGCAGATGGATCGAGTGAACGGGTCGAGGTCGCCCGTCCGGTGCTGGCGATCGGGATCCTCTCCACCTCGCGGGCGCTGGCTCGCGAGCAGGTGTCGAGCCCGGTTGTGGTGTTCGCTCCGTCCCGTGGCCGCGCGGGCGTGACGGCGCAGTTGCTGAGCGAGAGCCGAGCCACCCCCGGGGCCCGGGAGCGCGGATGGTCTGAGTGAACGGGTCGAGGCCGCCCGTCCGGTGCCGGCGATCGGGGTCGTCTCCACCTCCTGCACCTTGAGGGCGCGCTCGACCACTCGGCCCCCGCGATCCCCCTGCGTCTGTTTCACGTGAAACATCGCACGGCGCGGGCGCTGGCGCGTGAGCGCGTGTCGAGCACGGTTGTGGCGGTCGCTTCATCTCCGCGGCTTCGCCGATCCGTTCAGCAACCGAGAGGTTCAACCGACCAGAGAGGCGCGAAGCGCCGGAGCGGAGACGGGCCGAGCGAGCGCAGCGAGCCGACGCCGACGGCGCAGGCCTTGCTTTCGACTCGCTTCGCTCGCTCAAGCCGTCTCCGCTCGCTCCGCTCGGTCGACGACCGGCTGCGGTGGTCGCTTCATCTCCGCGCCTGCGGCGCTCCGTTCAGCAACCGATGAGTGCAACCGATCGGGTGCGACCCCACGGTTGCTGAACGAGTGCCGCGCCAGCGGCCGGAGATGAAGCGACCACAGCAACTCCCGCTCGTCGACCGGAGGCGCGAAGCGCCGGAGCGGAGACGGGCCGAGCGAGCGCAGCGAGCCGACGCCGACGGCGCAGGCCTTGTTTTGGACTCGCTTCGCTCGCTCAAGCCACCTCCGCTCTGTTCGCTCGGTCGACGACCGGTTGCGGTGGTCGCTTCATCTCCGCGGCTGCGCCGCTCCGTTCAGCAACCGATGAGTTCAACCCCACGGTTGCTGAACAGAGTGAGCGCAGATGAAGCGACCAGGGCAACGTCGTTCGTCGACCAGAGGCGCAGAGCCGCCGGAGCGGAGACCGGCCGAGCGAGCGCAGCGAGCCGAGGCCGAGGGTGCAGGCCTTGCTTTCGACTCCGGGCGCTGCGCGGCCTCCGCTCAAGCCGTCTCCGCTCGCTGCGCTCGGTCGACGACCGGGTGCGGTGATCGCTTCATCTCCGCGGCCTCCGGCCGCTCCGCTTAGCAACCGATGAAGTGCAACGCACGGTTGCTGAACAGAGCGAGCGCAGCTGAAGCGACCAGAGCAACACCGCTCGTCGACCGGAGCGCCCGCAGGGCGCGGAGCGGAGACGGGCCGAGCGAGCGAAGCGAGTCGAGGCCGAGGGCGCGGGCGATGCTTTCGACTCGCTTCGCTCGCTCAAGCCGTCTCCGATCGCTTCGCTCGGTCGACGACCGGTTGCGGTGGTCGCTCCATCTTCGCGGCCTCCGGCCGCTCCGTTCAGCAACCAAGAGGTTCAACCGGCCGGAGAGACCCCCGGCTGCTGAACGAAGGCTGCGCCAGCGGCCGAAGATGAAGCGACCACAGCAACTCCGCTTCTCGCCCGAGGCACGCGCGGCCTCGGCAACGATGACGGGCTGAGCGAGCGCGCGAGCGGTCAGAAGGGGAGTGGCGATTGGGACTCCACGCCTCCGGCGCACCCGTCAGCGGCCGATGGAGTGCGGCCCTCGGTTTCTGAGCGATGGTGTCGGTCGGCCGGGAGGTTTCACGTGAAACATCCGCGGCGCTGGTCGAATGCCGCGAGCCACCTTGTGGCTTGGATGGCGCGTTCGCTCGGCTCAGCGAGACCCGCAACCAGCAGACGCGCCACGTTCCGACTGGCGTTTCACGTGAAACATCTCAAACCGCAAGCGGCAGCCGCCGCGTTTCACGTGAAACGTCAAGCGCGGACGCGAGCCCGGACCACGCGGGTCTCCTCGGCGAGCAGACCCTCACCGAGGACCTCCACGCGAACCTCGCTCAGCGTGAACTTCCGAATCTGCTTCGCCGCCGCCTCGATCTCGTTCTCGGCGTTGCGGCCCTTGAGCAGAATGAGCTCTCCGCCGTCGCGGACCAGGGGAGCGGTCCACGGGATGAGGATCCGCAGCGCCGACACGGCCCGCGCCGTCGCGGCATCGAGCAGCCCCTCCAGACCGGCCTCTTCCGCGCGCGCCCGATGCACCGCCACGTTCGCCAGGCCGAGGCTCGCCACCTGCTCCTCGAGCCAGGCCACGCGGCGCTCCATCGGCTCGATCAGCTCCCACGTCACATCCGGACGGGCGATCGCCAGCACGATCCCCGGGAGCCCGGCGCCCGAGCCGACGTCGCCCACGCGCCCGCGGGACGGGAACAGGGGAGCGGCGATCGCGCAGTTCAGCAGGTGCCTCGTCCACAGTCGGGGCAGCTCCTGCGGCCCGATCAGCCCGCGCTCCTCGCCATGCGCGACGAGCGCATCGGCATAGGCGCGCGCCAGCCCGATGCGATCACCGAACAGCGCGGCGGCCTCGGCCGGCTCCGCCTCGACGGGGGGAACGGACGGATCGGTCATGAACGCTCCTCGTTCCGCGACGGGCTCAGCGACGACGGATGACGGTGTGCCGATCCGCGCCCTCGCCGTACGACTCGGAGATCAGCCCACGCGCCGCGACGACATCGTGCACGAGCTTGCGCTCGTACGACGACATGGCGGGGAGCGACGCCTGCGACGCGCCCTCGTCCAGCTTCGCCACCGCGGCGTCGACGAGTCGCTCCAGCTGGCGCTGGCGCGTCTCGCGCGATCCGCCGATGTCGAGGATCAGCCGCGAGAACCGTCCGGTCTCGCTCTGCACCGCAAGGCGCGTCAGCTCCTGCAACGCCTGCACGGTGTCGGGGGCGGCGAGTCGGCGCAGCGACTCGTCCTCCGACTCCACCGACACGTACGCGCGACTCTGGCGGACGTCGAGCGTGAGGTCGCCGTCGATGTCGGCGATGTCGAGCAGGCCCTCGAGGAAATCGGCCGCGACGTCGCCCTCGCGCTCCAGCTCGGCCTCGGTCGGCTCTTCGGCGCCGGGCATGCCAGCGCTGGGCAGGGGAGTGGTGTTCATCATCGTCCTCGTGCGGTCAGGAGTCGGATCCGGACGGCGCGGGGGCGCCAGGGTCGGGCTGACCATTGCCCGGCTTCGGCTGCTTCTGCGCCTGCTTCTTCGCGCGCTGCTTGCTCATCGGCTGCTGACGCTTGGCACGCTGCTGCCGCTCGAGCTCGGCCTGCCGCAGCAGCTCCTCCTGCTCGCGCTCGTACTCCTCCATCGACACGACCTTGCCCTGAGAGTTCAGTGCCTTGCCCTTGCGCGCCAGGCGCTCCTCGCGGGCCTTGGCCGCTTCAGAACCGGGCGTCGGCATCGAGCGGATCACGAGGAACTGCTGCCCCATGGTCCAGAGGTTGTTGAAGAACCAGTAGGTCACGACGCCGAGCGGGAACGCCACGCCGGAGAAGATCATCGCGAAGGGGATGATGTACAGCATGATGCGCTGCATCTGGTACGCCTGACCTGTCTTGGCCTCGGGCGAGAGGTTCTTCGACACGATCTGCAGCTGCGTGAAGAACTGTGTCGCGATCATGAGCGCGACGAGGATGATCAGCAGCACGATCGCGGCCACCGACACCGGCGACGCGTTGAAGTGGTCGATCAGCGTCATGTGCAGCGGCGCGACGTCGAACAGCGACGCATCGTTGAACTCGTGCACCCGCTCCGGCGTGAACAGCCACGAGTTGCGGCCCGAGCTGTCGTTCGCCGCCCACGTCTTGATGTCGAACAGCGTCCAGTACAGCGAGAAGAAGATCGGCATCTGGATGAGGATCGGCAGGCAGCCGCCCACCGGCGAGGTGCCGTGCTTCTTGTACAGATCCATCGTCTCGCGGCTCATCGCCTCGCGGGAAAGCTGGTCGCGCTTGCCCTTGTACTTCTCCTGGATCTTGCGCATCTCCGGCGCGATCTCCATCATCTTCCGCTGGCTCTTGATCTGGCGGATCGTGAGCGGGAAGATCAGCAGTCGCACGATGACGACCACGCCGAGGATCGACAGCACCCAGGTGAGGCCGCCGGCCGAGTCCATGCCGACCGCGGTGAACAGCCAGTGCCAGCCGACCAGGATCGCCTCGATCACCCAGCGGATGGGGAAGAGGAGGGTTCCGAAGAAGTCCACGGATCAGTCCTTTCGGCGCGGCACCACGAAGCCGCGGGGGGTCAGGTCAAAGCGGAAGTTCGAGTGGGGCCGCACGTCATCGACGCCGCCGGCCGCCCATGGGTGGCACCGGGCGATGCGCGCGAGCGCCATCCCCGATCCTCTCACGAGGCCGTGCTGCTGCACGGCGCCCACGGCATACGCGGAGCAGGAGGGGAAGTACCGGCACACATCGCCGTACAGCCTCGAGATCGTCGCGCGATACGCGATCAGCAGCGCCACACCGAGATTGCGCGGCGCGAGCGGAATCGCCTGGAGCGCGTCGCGCGGATCGAGGCGCGCGGTGCCGTAGGAGCTGGCGGGGAGCACGCTCACCGCGACGCCTCCCGTCGGCCGGCGGTCAGCACCGACCGTCGCTGCAGGCAACGTCGCACCTCGGCGCGCAGCTCGGCGAACGAGGCGTCGGCAGACGACGGGAGGGCGCGGATGATGACATCCGCGCCCTCCCGTACGTCGGGCAGCGCCTCCGCGCAGACGGCCTTCAGCCGCCGCCGCACGGTGTTGCGCACCACCGCGCCGCCCACGGCCTTCGTGATGATGAAGCCGAAGCGCGCCGGGCGCGCCTCGTCCGTCAGCACCGCGTGCGTCACCACATGCGCGCCCGCGCACCGCGCCCCCCGACGGGAGACCGATCGATAGTCGATCCCGCGGGTCAGGCGATTCGGCCGCGCGAGCACGCTGGACTGCCGTGACGCCGTGCCGTCGGCCTTACGCCGAGAGCTCGGTGCGGCCCTTGCCGCGGCGGGCGGCGAGGATCGCGCGGCCGGCGCGGGTGCGCATGCGGGCGCGGAAACCGTGCTTCTTGGCGCGACGACGGTTGTTGGGCTGGAACGTGCGCTTGCTCATGGAAAATCACTCCGGAGGATGCGTCACCGGTTTCCCCGGGGACAGTCGGAACAGCGCCCTCGAAAGGGCATAAGTCAACCGACATAGACTACGTCGCCCCCGCTGCCCGGCGCAAATGGCCCGGCAACCTGACAGTATCTCCACAGTCCGCGCGATCCCCGGGCAGGACACGCACGAGGGTTTGCCGTCCCCGCGCGTCCTGGCTAGCCTGTGGAGAGTTATCCACAGGACGGGGCCGCGCCCCGCGACCCGATGCGTGCGCGGCAGGATCGTCGTGACGCGCTCATCCACGAGGGGGGGACATGTCGACGCAGGAGGTGCCGGACGTTCCGGTGTGGGCGGCCGTGCTGGCGCAGCTCGAGACGGACGACCGGATAAGCGCCCCGATGTGGGGCTTCCTGCACCTCGCCGTCCCGCAGGGAGTGATGGGCGGCACCGTGTACGTCGAGGTGCCCAACGACCTCACGGCGGCGCAGATCAACAAGCGCATGCGCGCCCCGATCATGGACGCCCTCGCGGCCGTCGGCGGCGATGTCCACACCTTCCGGGTGGTCGTGAACCCCGACATCGGCGACCAGCCCTACGTGCCGGAGCCGGTCCCGATCGCGGTCGAGGCCGCACAGCGCCCGATCGCCGAGAATCCCACCGAGAGCACCGGCGGCGGCAGCGCGGCCCGGGGCGAGACGCGGCTGAACCCCCGTTACACCTTCGACAACTTCGTCATCGGCCAGTCGAACCGGTTCGCGCACGCGGCCGCGGTGGCGGTGGCCGAGGCACCGGCCAAGGCGTACAACCCGCTCTTCATCTACGGCGACTCCGGCCTCGGCAAGACGCACCTGCTGCACGCCATCGGCGACTACGCGCTCAACCTCTACAGCGGGGTGCGCGTGCGGTACGTGTCGAGCGAGGAGTTCACGAACGACTTCATCAACTCGATCGCGAACAACCGCGGCGCCGCCTTCAATGCGCGCTACCGCGAGGTCGACATCCTGCTCATCGACGACATCCAGTTCCTGCAGGGTCGCGCCGAGACGCAGGAGGCGTTCTTCCACACCTTCAACACGCTGCACGACCACGACAAGCAGGTGGTCATCACGAGCGACGTCGCGCCGCGCCTGCTGACCGGCTTCGAGGATCGGATGCGCAGCCGCTTCGAGTGGGGCCTCATCACCGATGTGCAGGCACCCGACCTCGAGACCCGCATCGCGATCCTGCGCAAGAAGGCGCAGTCCGAGCGTCTGCACATCCCCGACGACGTGGTCGAGTACATCGCGAAGAACGTCTCCACCAACATCCGCGAGCTCGAGGGCGCCCTCATCCGCGTCTCGGCGTTCGCGAGCCTCAACCGCTCCGACGTCGACGTGCCGCTGGCCCAGACCGTGCTGCGCGACATCGTGGATCAGGCCGAGGACAACGTCGTCTCGCCGACCGACATCATCACGATGACCGCCGAGTACTTCAAGCTCACCGTCGACGACCTCTACGGCTCCAGCCGGTCGCAGGCCGTCGCCCAGGCCCGCCAGATCGCGATGTACCTGTGCCGCGAGCGCACCAACCTCTCGCTGCCGAAGATCGGGCAGCTGTTCGGCGGCCGCGACCACACCACGGTCATCTACGCGTGCCGCAAGATCGCCGACCTCATGAAGGAGCGCCGCTCCATCTACAACCAGGTCAGCGAGATCACCACGCAGCTCAGCCGCCGCTGATCCGGTTCCCGTCACCCCTCGTTCACCGGATGGGGCGTTCGGAATGCGACGTATTCCTGAACTCGTCCTTGACAGTGCGCGTCGGCGACCCCTATAAATCTCTTTCCCCAGTGTGGACAGCCTGTGGATAACTGTTGAGACACGCCCTGCGGCCTGTGAGCGACACGCGGTGCGGATGTGGACCGGCCTGTGACCGCGACCGCCGGAGGACGAGATTCCCTCACCGCTCATCCGCAGCCGACCCACATCTCACACGGATGTAGTTCCCTACGCGCGACAGGCATCCACACAGTTATCCACATTATCCACAGCAGTGAATACCAAGAAAGAACATCTCTTCCTTGTGCGCGATCCGATGACCTTCACCGGACGAGCCGGCGCAACACGGCGTCTGCCGGTGGGCACTAGCATGGGATTCCCCACGGATAGGGAACCGTGGCGATACGAGGGGATCCACCTGTGAAGTTCCACGTGAACCGTGATGTCTTCAGCGAGGCCGTGTCGTTCGTCGTCAAGCTCCTGCCTCAGCGGAACCCTCAGCCGATCCTCGCCGGCGTGCTCATCGAGGCATCCGAGGACGGCTCGCTCGCGCTGTCGGCGTTCGACTACGAGGCGTCGGCGCGCACGACGATCGAGGCGACGGTCGACGAGCCCGGCACGATCCTGGTCCACGGCCGCCTGCTCTCGGACATCGCGAGCCGCCTGCCGAACGCGCCGATCGAGATGGTGACGGAGGAGGACGGCAACATCGCCCTCACCTGCGGCTCCGCCCGGTTCGCCCTCGCGGCGATGCCCGTCGAGGAGTACCCCGCGATCCCCGAGGTCTCCGGCGAGTCCGGTCTCGTCCCCGCCGAGGACTTCGGCACCGCGATCTCGCAGGTCGCCTTCGCCGCCTCGCGCGACGACGTCACCCCCGTGCTCACGGGCGTGCAGCTGGAGGTCACCGGCACGCAGCTCAGCCTCGTGGCGACCGACCGCTACCGCGTGGCGCTGAGCGACATCCAGTGGGACGGCAGCCAGGACGAGGCGCACGCGCTCGTGCCGGCCCGCACCCTGCAGGAGGTCGGCAAGACCTTCTCGCACGGCGGCGAGATCTCCATCGCGTTCAGCGGATCGGGCGACCGCGAGATCATCGCGTTCACGTCGGGCAACAAGACCGTCACCTCGCTGCTCATCAAGGGCAACTTCCCCCCGGTGCGCCGGCTGTTCCCGGAGCAGACCGACCACTACGCCGTGGTCAGCACCGCCGATCTCGCCGAGGCCGTGCGCCGCGTCTCGCTCGTGCTCGACCGCTCCGCGCCGCTGCGCTTCACCTTCACGACCTCGGCCGTGACGATGGACGCCTCCGGCGGCGACCAGGCGCGTGCATCCGAGTCGGTCGACGCCCACCTGCAGGGCGAGGATGTCACGCTCGGTCTGAACCCGCAGTACCTCCTCGAGGCGCTCGGCGCCGTGAAGAGCGAGTTCGCGCGCATCACGTTCACCTCGAGCGAGAACGCCAACAAGCTCAGCCCGGTGCTCATCACGAGCCAGACCTCGGTGGACCAGGCCGGCAGCGACTCGTTCAAGTACCTGCTGCAGCCGAACCTGCTGTTGCGCTGAGTCCGCCACGGCCTCGGCCCGCTGTCGGGCCCGAAAGCTAGGGTTTTCGAGTGATCATCGAGCACTTGAGCCTGAAGGACTTCCGCAACTACGCGGCGGCCGAGCTCGAGTTGCTGCCCGGCCCGAACGTGCTCGTCGGGCGCAACGGCCAGGGCAAGACGAACCTCGCCGAGGCCGTCGCCTACCTCGCCACGCTCGGCTCGCACCGGGTGTCCTCCGATGCGCCGCTGGTTCGGGAAGGGGAGGATGCGGCCTTCGTCCGCGCCCGCCTCGCCCACGGCGCCCGCCGCATCGTTCTCGAGCTGCAGATCAACCGGCAGGGATCGAACCGCGCGCGCATCGGCGGCTCGCCGTCACGCCCCGGTGAGCTGCCGCGATACGCCCAGGTCGTGCTCTTCGCGCCCGAGGACCTGCAGATCGTGCGGGGCAATCCGTCCGAGCGCCGGCGCTTCGCCGATCAGCTGCTCGTGCAGCGCACCCCGCGGCTGGCGGGCGTGCTCGCCGACTACGACCGCACGCTGCGCCAGCGCACCACGCTGCTCAAGTCGGCCAGGGCGCGGGGCATGAAGGCCGCGCAGCTGACGACCCTCGACGTGTGGGACGACAAGCTCGTCTCGCTCGGATCGGAGATCATCGACGCGCGCATCCGGCTGGCGCAGGATCTGTCAGGACCGGTCGCCGCGGCGTACGAGGGCGTAGCGGGGGCGGATCATCGCCCCGAGCTGTCGTGGACGCTCACGATCCACGGAGCCGACCCCGAGGACGGGGAGGATGCCGACGCCGGCGGCGAGGGCGAGACGGCGGCGCAGTTCCGCGCGGCGCTGGAGGCGAAGCGCCCGCTCGAGCTCGAGCGCGGGCTCACGCTCGTCGGCCCCCACCGCGACGACCTGCTGCTGCGGCTGCGCGGCCTGCCCGTGAAGGGGTACGCGTCGCACGGCGAGAGCTGGTCGGCCGCGCTGTCGCTGCGGCTCGCCTCGGCCGAGCTGCTGCGGGCCGAGTCGCCGGGCGGCGATCCGATCCTCATCCTCGACGACGTCTTCGCCGAGCTCGATGCCGACCGGCGCGCGCGCCTGGCGGGGGTCGTCGCCGGCTACGAGCAGGTCATCGTCACGGCCGCCGTCTCGGCCGATGTGCCGGAGCCCCTGCGCGCCAACGCCGTGCGGATCGAGCACGGGCGCATCCTCGGCGCGCTCGCCGACCATCCCCTCACCGCCGGGGAGGACCGCGATGAGTGAGCCGACCCCCGAGGTGCCCGAGACGCTCGCCACCTACCTGCGGCTGCGCGGGCTCGAGCCGTCGAAGTACGCCAAGCGCCGCCGGCGACGCCGGCCCGCGGAGGGCGACGAGAACCTGCCGTTCACGCCGGGACGCGATCCGAAGCCGGTGGGCGACGCGCTCGACGCGCTGTCCAAGCAGCACGGCTGGTCGGGCCAGCTCGCGCGCGAGGACCTCGTGCGGCGATGGGAGGAGGTGGCCGGCGCCGAGACGGCCCAGCACTCGACCCCGACCTCGCTCGTCGACGGCACCCTCACGATCCAGTGCGACTCGACGGCGTGGGCCAAGAACCTGCAGTTCATGCGCTCGCACATCCTGACCCAGATCACGACCCGCTTCCCGGACGCCGCCGTGGAGCACGTGCGCTTCGTGGGCCCCGATGCGCCGACCTGGAAGTGGGGCCCGCGCACCGTCCCCGGCCGCGGCCCCCGCGATACGTACGGCTGAGCCGTCGGCAGGGCCCGCAATACCCCCGACCACGATCGGCGTCCTGCCCCCGCTCCCGTTATGGCCTCTGCGGGCCTGTCTGCGGCTGTTGAGAACCGATTCCCGGCTAGGATGGAGGTGCCCATACCCACGGAATGCGGAGCGCGCCCCCATATGACGACGGACACCCCTCAGAGCGAGCCCGAGAACACCGCTGCCGCCGGGGGTGATGCGTCCCAGGGGAACTACGGCGCCGACAACATCCAGGTGCTGGAAGGCCTCGAGGCCGTGCGCAAGCGCCCCGGCATGTACATCGGCTCGACCGGCCCCCGCGGCCTGCACCACCTGGTGTACGAGATCGTCGACAACTCGGTGGACGAGGCCCTCGCCGGCTACTGCGACACGATCGAGGTCACGATCCTCGAGGACGGCGGCATCCGGGTCGTCGACAACGGCCGCGGCATCCCGGTCGCCGAGCACAAGACCGAGAAGAAGTCGACGCTCGAGGTCGTGCTCACGGTGCTGCACGCGGGCGGCAAGTTCGGCGGCGGCGGATACGCCGTCTCGGGCGGCCTGCACGGCGTCGGATCGTCCGTCGTGAACGCGCTCTCGACGCGCCTCGACGCGGTCGTCAAGCGCGACGGCTACGAGTGGCGCCAGTCCTTCGCGAACGGCGGCGCGCCGCTCGGCCCCGTGGAACAGGGCGAGCCGACCGACGAGACCGGCACGACGATCACGTTCTGGCCGGACCCCGAGATCTTCACCGAGACGATCGACTTCGACTACGAGACCCTGCGCACGCGGTTCCAGCAGACGGCGTTCCTGAACAAGGGCCTGCGGATCGACTTCAAGGACGAGCGCCCGGCCGCCATGGAGGAGGACGAGCTCGAGGACGGCTCGCCCGAGCTCGTGCAGCGTCACGACACCTTCCTCTACGAGCGCGGCCTCGTCGACTACGTCGAGTACCTGTGCAAGGTGCGCAAGGCCGAGCGCGTGCACGAGGAGGTCATCGACTTCTCGAGCGAGACGGCGAACACCGAGCGGAACATCTCGCTCGAGGTCGCCATGCAGTGGACCACCTCGTACAGCGAGAACGTGTTCACCTACGCGAACATGATCAACACGCACGAGGGCGGCACGCACGAGGAGGGCTTCCGCGCCGCGCTGACCACCCTCGTGAACCGGTACGCGCGCGCGAACAACCTGCTCAAGGAGAAGGAGGACAACCTCACGGGAGAGGACGTCCGCGAGGGCCTCATGGCCGTCATCTCCGTCAAGCTCAGCGAGCCGCAGTTCGAGGGTCAGACCAAGACGAAGCTCGGCAACACCGAGGTCAAGGCCTTCGTGCAGCGCGTGGTGAACGAGGAGCTCGGCGCCTGGTTCGAGCGCAACCCGCAGCAGGCCAAGAACATCATCCGCAAGGCGATCGACGCCGCCACGGCGCGCCTGGCCGCCCGCAAGGCGCGCGAGACCGCGCGCCGCAAGAGCGTGTTCGAGTCGGCCGCGATGCCCGACAAGCTCAAGGACTGCACGAGCAAGGACCCGTCGATCTCCGAGATCTTCCTCGTCGAGGGAGACTCCGCCGGCGGATCGGCTGTCGGCGGCCGCGATCCGCGCACCCAGGCGATCCTGGCCCTGCGCGGCAAGATCCTGAACGTCGAGCGCGCTCGCATCGACAAGGCCCTCGGCAACCGCGAGGTGCAGGCGATGATCCAGGCCTTCGGCACGGGCATCGGGCCGGAGTTCGACATCGAGAAGGCGCGCTATCACAAGATCGTGCTGATGACCGATGCCGACGTCGACGGCCAGCACATCACGACGCTGCTGCTCACGCTGCTGTTCCGGTACATGCGCGGCCTCATCGACGCCGGCTACGTCTACCTCGCGATGCCGCCGCTGTACCGCCTGAAGTGGTCGAACGCGCCGCACGAGTACGTGTACTCGGACCGCGAGCGCGACGCGCTGCTGAAGGAGGGCCTCGCGAACGGCAAGCGCCTGCCCAAGGACGCCGGCCTGCAGCGGTACAAGGGTCTCGGCGAGATGAACGACAGCGAGCTGTGGGAGACGACGATGGATCCCGAGACGCGCACGCTGCGTCAGGTCACCATCGACGACGCGGCCGCGGCCGACGAGATCTTCTCCGTGCTGATGGGCGAGGACGTCGAGTCCCGCCGCAGCTTCATCCAGCGCAACGCGAAGGACGTCCGGTTCCTCGACATCTGAGTCGACACGGACAGCGGAACCAGACGTAGGGAAAGACGGACATGGCAGACGAAGAGCGCCCCGACATCAACGCGGATCACAACCACGGCCGCATCGACCAGGTCGATCTGCAGTCGGAGATGCAGCGCAGCTACCTCGACTACGCGATGAGCGTGATCATCGGGCGCGCGCTGCCCGATGTGCGCGACGGCCTCAAGCCCGTGCACCGTCGCGTGATCTACGCGATGTACGACGGCGGCTTCCGGCCCGACAAGTCGTTCTCGAAGTGCACGCGCGTCGTCGGCGAGGTGATGGGTCAGTACCACCCGCACGGCGACAGCGCGATCTACGACACCCTCGTCCGCCTCGTCCAGCCGTGGTCGATGCGCTACCCGCTCGCGCTCGGTCAGGGCAACTTCGGCTCGCCGGGCAACCAGGGCGCGGCGGCCCCGCGTTACACCGAGACGAAGATGGCTCCGCTCGCGCTCGAGATGGTGCGCGACATCGAAGAGGAGACCGTCGACTTCGAGGACAACTACGACGGCCAGACCCAGGAGCCGTCCGTCCTGCCGGCGCGGTTCCCGAACCTGCTCGTGAACGGCTCGGTCGGCATCGCCGTCGGCATGGCGACCAACATCCCGCCGCACAACCTGCGCGAGGTGGCCGCCGGCGCCCTGTGGGTGCTCGACAACCCGCAGCTGCCGCGCGAGGAGCTGCTCGCCGGTCTCATCCAGCGCATCCCGGGACCCGACTTCCCGACCGGCGCGCAGATCCTCGGGAACAAGGGCATCCACGAGGCGTACCGCACCGGCCGCGGATCGATCACGATGCGCGCGGTCGTCGAGATCGAGGAGATCCAGGGCCGCACCTGCCTCGTCATCACCGAGCTGCCGTACCAGGTCAACCCCGACAACCTCGCCGTGAAGATCGGCGAGCTCGCCCGCGAGGGCCGTGTGACGGGCATCGCCGACATCCGCGACGAGAGCTCGAGCCGCACCGGTCAGCGCCTGGTCGTCGTGCTCAAGCGCGACGCCGTGGCGAAGGTCGTGCTGAACAACCTCTACAAGCACACCTCGCTGCAGGAGAACTTCGGCGCGAACATGCTCGCGATCGTCGACGGCGTGCCCCGCACGCTGCCGCTCGACGCGTTCATCACGCTGTGGATCACCCACCAGCTCGACGTGATCGTGCGCCGCACGCACTTCCGCCTGCGCAAGGCCGAGGAGCGCATGCACATCCTGCGCGGCTACCTCAAGGCGCTCGACGCGCTCGACGAGGTCATCGCGCTCATCCGCCGCTCGCCCACGGTCGACGACGCCCGCACAGGCCTGAAGTCGCTGCTCGACATCGACGACCTGCAGGCCGACGCGATCCTCGCGATGCAGCTGCGCCGCCTCGCGGCGCTCGAGCGGCAGAAGATCGTCGACGAGGCGCAGGAGCTCGAGGCGCAGATCGCGGACTTCAAGGCGATCATCGCCGACGAGATGCGCCAGCGCGACATCATCAAGACCGAGCTCACGGCGATCGTCGACCGCTTCGGCGACGAGCGTCGCACGCAGATCCTCCCCGGCTTCGACGGCGACGTGTCGATCGAGGACCTCATCGCGGAGGAGGAGATGGTCGTCACGATCACCCGCGACGGCTACATCAAGCGCACGCGCAGCGACAACTACCGCTCGCAGCGCCGCGGCGGCAAGGGCGTGCGCGGGGCGCAGCTGCGGGCCGACGACGTCGTGGAGCACTTCTTCGTGACGACGACGCACCACTGGCTGCTGTTCTTCACGACCAAGGGCCGGGTCTACCGCATCAAGGCGTACGAGGTGCCCGAGGCCGGCCGCGACGCCAAGGGCCTGCACGTGGCGAACCTGCTCGCGCTGCAGCCCGAGGAGCAGATCGCGCAGGTCATCGAGCTGCGCGAGTACGACGCCGCCGAGTACCTCGTGCTCGCCACCCGCTCGGGTCTCGTGAAGAAGTCGCGCCTGGCCGACTACGACTCGAACCGCCAGGGGGGCATCATCGCCATCAACCTCCGCGAGGGCGACGAGCTCGTCTCGGCGATGCTCGTGAACCAGGACGACGACATCCTGCTGCTCAGCCGAAAGGGCATGTCGCTGCGGTTCTCGGCCACCGACGAGGCGCTGCGCCCGATGGGCCGCTCGACGAGCGGCGTGAAGGGCATGTCGTTCCGGGCCGACGACGACCTCCTCACGGCGGGCGTCGCCCGGCCGGGCACGTTCGTGTTCGTCGTGACCGACGGCGGCTACGCCAAGCGCACCTCGATCGACGAGTACCGCGTGCAGGGCCGCGGCGGACTGGGCATCAAGGCGCTCAAGCTGAACGACGAGCGGGGAACCCTCGCGGGCGGCCTGATCGTCGACGAGGAGGACGAGGTGCTCGTGGTCCTCGCCAAGGGCAAGGTGGTACGCTCGGCCGTTGCCGAGGTCCCCGCGAAGGGCCGAGACACGATGGGCGTGCTGTTCGCACGGCCCGACAAGGACGACCGGATCCTGGCCATCGCGCGCAACAGCGAGCGGGGACTGGGTGACGACGGCGAGGCCGAAGAGGTCGCCGACGACGAAGAGAGCACCGCTCCCAAGACCCCCGAAGAGAGCACCGACGCATGACGACCGTAGCCGACAAGCTCGCCAAGAAGTCCTCGCGCAAGCCCAAGGCCAAGCAGGTGCGCCTGCGCCTGGTCTACATCGACTTCTGGTCGGCCATCAAGATGTCGTTCCTGGCGGCGGTCGCCGTCGCGATCGTCACCCTCGTGTCGTTCCTGCTGAGCTACCTCGTGGTCGAGACCACCGGCCTCATCGCGCAGCTCGACGAGTTCTTCGTCAGCTTCACCGACGGCAGCATCTCGATCGCCGCGGTCATCGGCCTGCCCCAGGTGATGGCCTTCGCGGTCGTCATCGCCATCCTGAACCTCATCATCGTCACGGTGCTGGGCGCGGTACTGGCGGGCATCTACAACCTCGCGGTGAAGATCACGGGCGGCCTGCTCGTGGGCTTCACCTCGAACTGACCGGGCGCTCGCGCCGATTCGCGGGAACGCGAGCCATCGAGTAAACTCTTGAAGGTTGACGGCGCGAGCCGGTCACAACGGGGCTATAGCTCAGGCGGTTAGAGCGCTTCACTGATAATGAAGAGGTCCCAGGTTCAAGTCCTGGTAGCCCCACCACGTACCTCTTCTCGGGGCCTTAGCTCAGTTGGTAGAGCGCCTGCTTTGCAAGCAGGATGTCAGGAGTTCGAATCTCCTAGGCTCCACAACCAGCAGAGCGCCGTCCCGAAGGGGCGGCGCTCTGCTGCATATCGGGCCGGTTCACTTGCCGTTGCGCTCGGCCTCCGCCAGCTCGGGGTCCAGCATGTGAAGCCTTCCCAGCGGCATGGCCTTCCCCTGCTCCGCGAGTTCTGCGCTCATGAACCCCCGGTCCACCAGGATGTCCAGGATGCGAGCGCGGATCGCGAGCAGACGGGCGGACCTTGGCGCCTGCGGACTCGGTCATCGCTCGGCTCCCGCCGACGCAGCGCCGGCATTCGACGGTCTGGCGCCGATGCGGGGAGGGGCGGCGGTGGCGACTCAGGGCATGGACCCAGTATCTCGAACACGGGTTCACCCGGACGACGATCGCGGGCGGCAGCCGACCCGTGCGGCGGGGGTGCGGCGCGGACGTAGGATCGTCTGGTGCCCGATCTGGATCTGCTGACGCTGATCCTGCTGATCCTCGCCGGGTTCGCCGCCGGCTGGGTCGACGCGGTGGTCGGGGGCGGCGGGCTCATCCAGCTGCCCGCGCTCATGCTCGTGCCGGGCATCTCCCCGCTGCAGGCCCTCGCGACGAACAAGCTCGCGAGCATCATGGGCACGTCGGTGGCGGCGGTCACGTATGCGCGTCGCCTCAAGCCGGATCCGCGAACGGCCGCGCCGCTCGCGATCACGGCGCTGGCGGGCGCGATCCTCGGCGCGATGCTGGCCACCTTCATCCCGGACGACGCCTTCACGCCGATCATCCTCGTCGTGCTCATCGGCGTGGGCGCGTTCACCGTCCTGAAGCCCAAGATGGGCGTGCACACCGTGCAGCGCTGGCACGGGTGGCGCCACATCGTCGCGGCCATGGCGATCGGCCTCGGGATCGGGCTCTACGACGGCGCCCTCGGGCCGGGCACGGGATCGTTCTTCGTCATCCTGCTCGTGAGCGTGCTCGGCTACGCCTTCATGCCGGCCTCGGCGCTCGGCAAGATCGCCAACTTCTGCACCAACCTGGGCGCGCTCGTGTTCTTCATCCCCGCCGGTCACGTGCTCTGGCCGCTGGGGCTCGCGGTGGGCGCCGCGAACCTCGCGGGCGGCTACCTCGGCGCGCGCATGGCCATGTCGAAGGGGTCGCGCTTCGTGCGTGTGGTCTTCATCGTCGTCGTCGGGGCGCTCATCGTGAAGCTGTCGTGGGACCTGATCTCCGGCGCCTGATCCGGCCGGGACGCCCCGGCACCCGGGGATGAGAGGATCGGACGCATGCGCGACGCATGGGTGGACGAGGCGATCCGGCTGCTCGAGGCCGACGCGAACCGCAGCGCCGACACGCACCTGCACGTGTTCCCGCTGCCGGCCGAGTGGGGCATCGATCTCTACCTGAAGGACGAATCGGTCCACCCCACCGGCTCGCTCAAGCACCGCCTGGCGCGCTCGCTCATCCTGTACGGCCTCGTCAACGGGCGGATCGGCCCGCGGACCACGCTCGTCGAGGCGTCGAGCGGATCGACGGCAGTGTCGGAGGCCTACTTCGCCCGCATGCTCGGCCTGGACTTCGTCGCCGTGATGCCGCGCACGACGAGCCCCGAGAAGATCGAGCTGATCGAGCACTACGGCGGCCGCTGCCACTTCGTCGACGTGCCGAGCGCGATGTACACCGAGGCCGAGCGCCTCGCGGCCGAGTGCGGCGGGCACTACCTCGACCAGTTCACCTACGCCGAGCGGGCCACCGACTGGCGCGGCAACAACAACATCGCCGAGAGCGTCTTCCAGCAGCTCTCGGCCGAGCGCTACCCGGTGCCGACGTGGATCGTCGTGGGCGCCGGCACGGGCGGCACGAGCGCGACCTTCGGGCGCTACGTGCGCTACCGCCGCCACCCGACGAGGGTCGCCGTCGTCGACCCCGAGAACTCCGCGTTCTACGGCGGATGGCAGACCGGGGCGAGCGACCACGCCACGGGCCTGCCGAGCCGCATCGAGGGGATCGGGCGGCCGCGCGTGGAGCCCTCGTTCGTCCCCAGCGTGATCGACGAGATGATCCGGGTGCCCGACGCCGCCTCGCTCGCCGCGATCCGCCTGCTGCGCGAGCGCACGCGGCGCTGGGCGGGCGGATCCACCGGCACCAACCTGTGGGGCGCGTTCGAGCTCATCGCGCGCATGCGGCGCGCGGGGGAGCGCGGCAGCGTCGTGACGCTCATCTGCGACGCCGGCGACCGCTACGCCCACACGTACTACGACGACGACTGGGTCGCGGCGCAGGGCTTCGACCTCGCGCCGCACCGGGCGCGGATGGACCGGTTCCTCGAGACGGGCGACTGGTCCTGACGCCGGATCGGTAATGTGGGCGGATGGACCTGCGTGTCGCCGCCTACGCCGTCGTCACCGATGACGCCGGCCGCGTGCTGCTCTCCCGATGGATCGACGGATCCAAGCCTGCCTGGACGATGCCGGGCGGCGGCATGGAGCCCGGCGAGCACCCCGAGGAGACCGTGCGACGCGAGGTCCGCGAGGAGACGGGCTACGAGGTCGAGGTCGGCAACCTGCTGGGGGTCGATTCGCACGTGATCCCCGCGCGGCGGCGGATCCACGGCGACGCGCCGCTGCAGGCGCTGCGGATCGTGTACCGCGCCCGCATCGTGGGCGGCCATCTCGCCCACGAGATCGACGGGTCCACCGACATGGCCGAGTGGTTCCCCCTCGACGCGGTGCGCGGGCTGGAGCGGACCTCGCTCGTCGGGTACGGCCTGCGCGTAGCCGGGCTCGGGCACTGAGGGCCCCGCCGGCCAGCCGATACGCTGAAGCGATGAACAGCCGCCTGCTCCTCGTCAACGGCCCCAGCCTCAACCTGCTCGGCACGCGCGAGCCGGAGGTCTACGGCACCGCGACGCTCGACGACGTCGTGGCGCTGACGACGCGCACGGCCGGCGAGCTGGGGTTCGAGGTGCGCGCCGTGCAGAGCAACCACGAGGGCGTGCTGATCGACGCGATCCACGCCGCGCGCGCCGACTGCGACGCGATCGTCATCAACCCCGGGGCCTTCACCCACACGTCCGTCGCGCTGCGCGACGCCCTCACGGGGGTGGCGCTGCCGTTCGCCGAGGTGCACCTGTCGAACGTGCACGCGCGCGAGCCGTTCCGCCACCACTCCTACCTGTCGGACGTGGCCTCGTGCGTGATCGTGGGCGCCGGCATCCAGGGCTACGAGTTCGCGGTGCGCCGCCTGGCCGCGGTCGTCACCGCCTGATCCACGCGCGAGACAGCAACTGTGCGCCGAGACAGTGGCGTCTGCACGCGGTCTCGGCGCGCGGATGCTGTCTCGCTGAGGGACGGCGAGGTCAGGCGCGGAGCTCGTCGATCGGGTCGGTGATGTCGGCGACCGTTGCGCCGTAGGCATCGAGCAGGGCGTCGGCGTCGACGTACATGGTCCAGCCGTGGGCGCCGGCGCCCATCGACACGCGCTTGCCGCGCATCCGCTCGTCGGCGTACACGGGCCAGGCGGTCGTCGAGCCGAGGGGCACGATCGTGCCGCGCTCGTACCCGGTGGCCCGCAGCGCGAGCTCGGGCTCGGGCAGGCGCAGGCGGTTCACGCCGAGGAGCGCGCGCAGCTTGGGCCAGGAGATGGCGCGGTCGCCGGGCACGAGAGCGAAGTAGTACTCGTCGCCCTTGCCCTTGACGACGAGCGTCTTGACGATGTCGCCGGGGGTGATGCCGCGCAGCGCGGCCGCCTCCTCGAGCGATGCGGCGCGCGGGCTCTCGACCACCTCGATCTCGAGCCCGCGCTCGGCCGCCGCGGCGCGCACGCGCGCCGTCGGATCGTCGTGGGTCACGCGTCGGGCGCGGACAGCGGGTCGTCGGCGACCCAGAGCTCGTCGTCGGCGCGCAGGGTCTGCCAGGCGGCGACGAGGATGCCGATCGCGGCGGCGGCGCCGAGCACGAGCGCGATGACCGGGCCCGCGCTCTTCTTCTTCGGCACGACCACGGGCTTGCCGGTCAGCTTGAGGCGCGTCTCGTTCGCCGCGTCCCAGGCGCCCATCGCCTTGCCCACGACGGAGCCGACGACCGGCACGACCTTCGAGTCCACCACGCGCTTGGTCGTGGTCATGCCCTGCTCGACATACGGGCGGGCCTTCTGGACGTACGGGTCGACGACCTCGTGGTACTTCGCCTGCGCGGCGGGCACGACCTTCTGGCGGCCGAACACGCTGGCCTGGCGCCCCGCTTCGCGCGCGACGTGCGCGGCCCGCTGCGCCAGCACCTGCTGGTCCTCCCACAGCTCCGCTGCCGTCTTCTGGAGCCTGCGAAGCTCCTTCTTCTGCTTCCTGCTGGGGCTGATGCTCACGGTCGCCCTCCATCTGCGTGGCGGTCTGGTTTCCCTCATCTTGCCATGCGGGCGCCGCGTCGGCAGAGGCTTCACGGAACTCTGAGAGAATGGCATCATGCCCCAGCACACCGCCGTCGCGACCATCCACACCAACCACGGCGACATCGTCGTCAACCTCTTCGGCGATCACGCGCCCAAGACGGTCCAGAACTTCATCGGCCTGTCCGACGGATCCGGTGAGTGGACCGATCCGCGCACGGGCGCCAAGGGCGAGGGCCCGCTGTACAAGGACGTCATCTTCCACCGCATCATCCCCGGCTTCATGATCCAGGGCGGCGACCCGCTCGGGCTGGGCTCAGGCGGCCCCGGCTACGCGTTCGACGACGAGATCCACCCGGAGCTGGCCTTCACCGAGCCCTACCTGCTCGCGATGGCGAACGCGGGCAAGCGCCCGAACGCGTTCGGCAAGCTGTCGGGCACGAACGGCTCGCAGTTCTTCATCACGACCGACCCGACGCCGTGGCTGACCGGCAAGCACACGATCTTCGGCGCCGTCGCCGACGAGGACTCCAAGCGGGTCGTCGACGCGATCGCCGCCGTGCCGACCGGCGCGCAGGACCGCCCGACCTCGGACGTCGTCATCTCGTCGATCGACATCGCCGCGGTCTGACCGGGCAGCGGCGGGCGTGAGGACCCTCGGATGACGACGCCGGACTTCGCGCGCAACCGCGACAACTTCTGCTACCTGCACCCCGGTCGGCAGAGCTTCGTGCTATGCCAGCGGTGCGCGCGCACCATCTGCGGTGAGTGCCAGACGCCCGCCGCCGTCGGCGTCATCTGCCCCGAGTGCCTCGCCGAGCAGCGCCGAGCCCACACGCCCGCGCAGAAGCGCGCCCGCCGCCGCTGGGGCCGCGGCGGCTCGGCGGTCGCGGCGTCGACCGGCGGCGACACCCGCGGCATGATGTGGATCTTCATCCTCACCGCCGTCGCGTTCCTCGTCGACTGGGCGGGGCGCACGGTGGGGTTCGCGCTGAGCCAATGGCTCGACTTCGCGGCGCCGTTGGTGTACCCGCAGTCCGGCTACTTCCAGCCGTGGCGCGTCGTGACCGTCGCGCTCACGCACGCGAGCTTCATGCACGTCTTCCTCAACATGCTGTCGCTGTGGATGATCGGGCGGGTGCTCGAGCCGATGCTCGGGACGGCGCGCTTCGTGACGACGTACGTGCTGTGCGCCGCGGGCGGCTCGGCGGCGGTGGCGCTGCTGTCGTTCGACACGCCCGTGGTCGGGGCGTCCGGCGCGGTGTTCGGCCTGTTCGGCGCGCTCATCGTGATCGCCCGCCACATCGGCGCGAACATGACGGGCATGCTCATCGTGCTGGGCATCAACCTCGTGCTCGGCTTCATCCCGGGGGCGGGCATCTCGTGGCAGTCGCACGTGGGCGGCCTGCTCGTCGGCGCGCTCATCGGGCTCGTCTTCACCCGCACGCGGCGGGCCGACCAGCAGGTGCGCCAGCGCGTGCTGCTCGGCGTCATCGCGGCGGGCATCGTCGCGGTCTTCTTCGTGCCCCCGCTGCTCGGATTCCCCGTCCTCACCTGACGCCGCTCGGAGCCGATCGACCCGTTGTCCACCGGCTCCTCCACGGGCTGTCCACGGATCGGCGGAGTTCTCCCCGGAGTTATCCACAGATTCCTCCACACTGGGGAGAACTACACCCGTGTCATTCGTCCTGGCGGGCGGTTGCCGCGGCGCGCGCTCTCCACAGGTCTTCCCACAGCTGTGGGAAGAATCACAACGGTGTGATTCGCCGGTCGTCTGCCGAGGAACGAGAGAACCCCGCCTCGGGGGCGGGGTTCTGTCGGCCGGCGTCAGCGCCAGCGTGTGGTCATGAGTAAGCCGATGAAGGCGATCCCGAAGCCGATGAGCAGGTTCAGGGCGCCGATGTCGGGGATCGGGTAGGCCTGGCTCGAGAGGTAGAACACGAGGATCCACACCAGCCCGAGCAGCATGAACCCGATCATCACCGGCTTGAACCAGACCGGATTCGGGCCGGGCTCGCCGACGGGGCGCTCGGGGGTCTCGTCGTCGCTCTTGCGTGCCATGCGGAAAGTCTACTGGGCCGGGGCGCCATCCCTAGACTGGGCACGTGAGCACCGTGGCAGAGCCACTCCGCGCGCCGCGCCCTCCGCGCCGCGTCTCGGTGACGGGCGTGCTCGGCGAGCTCCTGCTGACGGCCGGCGTCGTGCTGCTGCTGTACGTGGTGTGGCAGCTGTGGATCGGCGATGTCATCTACGGCGCCGAGCGCAACGCGCAGGGCGCCGAGCTCGCGCAGGAATGGGAGGCGGGCGACCCGCCGGCGCCGCCGCCGGTCGTCGCCGATCCCGACACGGGCGCGCCGGTGTTCGCGCCCCCGGCGCTGCCCGAGCCGGCCGATGGCGAGCGGTTCGGAGTGATGCACGTGCCGCGCTGGGGGGACGACTACCTCATGCCGATGGCGGGCGGCGTGACGCGGCCCGTCACGCTCGACCCGATCGGCATCGGGCACTACCCGGGAACGGAGATGCCGGGGCAGATCGGCAACTTCGCGCTGGCGGGCCACCGCACCACGTTCGGCAAGCCCTTCGCCGACATCGCATCGCTGCGTGTGGGCGATGCGATCGTCGTGGAGACGGAGGAGGGGTGGTTCACCTACCGGTTCCGCACGCTCGAGTACGTGCGCCCCGACGAGGTGGACGTGCTGCTGGACGTGCCGCAGGCCCCGGAGGCACCGGCGGACGAGGCGTACATCACGCTGACGGCGTGCTCGCCGCGGTACTCGCTCGCGGAGCGGATCATCGCCTACGGGGTGTTCGAGTCGTTCCAGCCGCGCGCCGAGGGCGAGCCGGCCTCGCTCACCGAGGCGGTCGCCTGATGTACGGCGCACTGTGGCGCGTGCTGCCCGGGCCGTGGTGGGTGCGGGTGCTCATCCTGCTCGTGCTCGCGGCGCTCGCGCTGTACGGGCTGTTCTTCCACATCTTCCCGTGGGTCGCCGCGACGTTCGTGCCGGACGACGGCGTCATCGACGCCCTCTCGTTCGCGACGTGATCCGAGGCCGGCTCACTCGCCCGTGCAGTAGAACAGCTGCACGGCCGAGTGGATGTCGACCTCGCCGGGGGCCGGCTGCTGGCGGCTGACCTGCGGATCGTCCGCCGATCCCGGGCATCCCGGATCCCCCACCGGCTCCGGCGTCAGCCCCAGCTGCTCGAGATCGCGGCTGGCCGCATCGAGGGTGAACCCGCTGTAGTCCACGATCGCCACGCGACCGGTCGCCACCACGAGCGAGACGCGCGTGCCGACGGCGAGCTCGTCGCCCTCGTCCGCATCCGCCTCGAGCACGGTGCCGGCGGCGGCCTGCGGGTCGTTGCGCGGCGTGATCGTGCCGACCGACAGTCCGGCCTCCTCCAGCGCGGCGCGCGCCTCCGCTTCGCTCGTGCCGACCAGCGCGGGCACGGCGGCGAGCTCCTGGCCGTCCGACACGACCACGTCGATCCGCTGCCCGGGCGCCACAGACTCGCCCGCTTCGGGATCGGTGCGGATGACCACGCCCTCCGGGACGGTCTCGCTCGGCTCCTCGGTGCGGATGGGCTCGAGATCGAGCGCCTCGAGATCCTCGATCGCCCGATCGGCGGCGAGGCCCGCGACCTCGGGCACGACCCGCGCGCCCGCCGGCACCGCCGGGATGGGCCGGATGGCGAGCACCCAGATGAGCACGGAGATCAGCAGCACGGCCAGGAGCGCGACGCCGGCCCAGATCCACGCCACCGGCGGCCCGGACTGCGTGCGCGTCATCGTGGTGTCGGTGCTGAGCTGGCGCAGCGAGCGGGCCGTCTCCTGCGCCTGGCGGGGGTTGGGGCCGTACAGCGTGTTCGTGAGCGACGTGATGGCGCGCTTGGACGGCTCGCGGCCGCTGGATGCCTCCGCGAGCGCGGCGCGGAAGGAGGCGGCGTCGGGGTAGCGCTGATACGGATCCTTCGCGAGGGCGCGCAGCACGATGGCATCGAGCGCGCGCGGGGCGTCGGGATTGTGCTCTGACGGCTTGACCGGCGTCTCGCTGACGTGCTGATACGCGACGGCGACGGGGGACTCGCCCCGGAACGGCGGCCTTCCGGCGACGAGCTCGTAGAGCACCACGCCGGCGGAGTAGAGGTCGGCGCGCGCGTCGACGGGCTCGCCCTTGGCCTGCTCGGGCGAGAAGTAGGCGGCCGTGCCCAGGATCTGCGTGGTCTCGGCGACCGTCGAGGAGCTGTCGGAGACGGCCCTGGCGATGCCGAAGTCCATCACCTTGACCTGACCGGCCGGCGTCACCATGACGTTCGCGGGCTTGATGTCGCGGTGGATCACGCCGGCCCGATGCGAGTACTCGAGCGCCTCGAGGATGCCGTCGACGTAGCGGGCCGCGTCGGCGGGCGGCACGGGGCCGCGGGCGATGATGTCGCGCAGCAGCGTGCCCTGCACCAGCTCCATGACGATGTACGGCGTGTGGAAGGTGCGCGAGCCCTCGGTCTCGACCTCCTCGCCCGCGTCGAACACGCGCACGATCGAGGGGTGCGCCATGCGCGACGCGGCCTGCGCCTCGAGCCGGAACCGCGTGCGGAAGGTGCTGTCGGAGGCGAGATCCCGCTTCAGGATCTTGATGGCGACCGCCCTGTCGAGCGTCTCGTCGTACCCGCGGTGCACCCGGGCCATCCCGCCCTCGCCGATCAGCTCCTCGACGCGATAGCGCCCGGCGAGGACGCGGGTCTCAGACGGCACAGATGACTCCCGGGGTCGGTGATCAGTTCAGAATATCCGAGGCCCCTCCCGCCGAGCCGAGAGGCCCGTGGGAGAGGCGCGGGGGCGATCAGCCCTGACCCTGCTCGCCTCCCGCCTCGGGGCTCGTGGTCGGGGTCGGCGCGGGCTCGGGCTGCTCGGCGCCGCTGACCACCTGGCTTCCCGACGGCGACGCGGGCGACTCGCGGTCGCCGCAGAGGGCCGTGTAGCTCGCCGAGACCGACGACGCGGCGGGGCCCGTCACGTTGATCTGCGCCTGCGTCACGTCGGCGCCGAACATGCGCGACGTCGACCCGTCGTCGACGAACGTGGCGCCCTGGTGCAGCGTCACGGCGTAGCCCGTGAGCGACCCGGCGCCGCTCGGGCACTGGTAGTAGTCCCAGTACACGGTGCTCTGAGTGCCCGTGGTGACGGTCTCCGGGAAGCGGGGACCGCTGCCCGGCGCCGGGATCGCGACCATGTCGCCGTAGACGGTGAGCGTGATGGTGCTGCCCTCCGGCACTACGCCGCGCGGGTCGACGCTGTAGATGCGGCCGACCTCGTCCTGGGTGGCCGCGGCGTTGCCCGTGGGGCAGTTCACCTGGAAGTCGCCCTCGGCGCCCAGCAGCGAGGTCGCCTCGTCGCACGTGCGGCCGTTCAGCTGCAGCGCGTCGATGTCGACCCCCGTGGGAGTCGGGGTCGAGGTGGTGCGTGTGGGGGTGGGGCGCGGGGCGCTGCTGCTGGGGGTCGACGGATCGGCCGAGGGCTCGTCGTCCTGGTTGGCGAACAGCGCGATGAGCGTTCCGACCACCGCGATCAGCAGCAGCGCGATGAGCGCGACGAGCGGCCACGTCCAGGGGCTGCGCTTCTTCTTCTGCGGCGTCTCCTCGACGACCTCCTCGTCGGTGGCGACGGGCAGCGGCGAGGTCGCGGGGATCAGCTGCGTGGTGCCGTCGCCGGCGGTGCCCAGCAGCTGCGTGAAGCCCTCGTCGGCCAGGGCGCCGGCGGTCGCGATGGCCGGCACGGCGGCCGCGGCGGCCGCCACGTCGCCGCGGCGCAGGGCGGTGCAGGCGCGCGAGACGGCGGCGGCCGAGGCCGGACGGTCCTCCGGCTTCTTCGCGATCATCGTCATCACGAGGTTCTGCACCGGCTGCGGGATGTCGGCGGGCAGCGGCGGCGGCGCGTCGTTGATCTGCGCCATCGCGATGGCCACCTGCGACTCGCCCGTGAAGGGGCGCTTCCCGGCCAGCGACTCGTACGCCACGATGCCGAGCGAGTAGATGTCGGTGGCGGGGCTGGCCTGGTGGCCCGAGGCCTGCTCGGGCGAGAGGTATTGCACGGTGCCCATCACCTGGCCGGTCGCCGTCAGCGGCACCTGGTCGGCGATGCGGGCGATGCCGAAGTCGGTGATCTTCACGCGCCCGTCGGGGGTGATGAGCAGGTTGCCCGGTTTGATGTCGCGGTGCACGAGGCCCGCGGCGTGCGCGGCCTGCAGCGCGGCGGCGGTCTGGCCGACGATGTCGAGCGTGCGCTCGGGCGGCAGCGACGTCTCGCGCTCGAGGATGGTCGAGAGCGCCTCGCCCGGCACGAGCTCCATGACGAGGAACGCCGATCCGGCCTCCTCGCCGTAGTCGAAGACGCTCGCGATGCCCTCGTGGTTCACGAGCGCCGCGTGGCGGGCCTCGGCGCGGAAGCGCTCGAGGAAGCCGGGGTCGCCCATGTACTCGTCCTTGAGGATCTTGATGGCGACGGTCCGTCCGATGACGTGATCCGTGGCCTCCCAGACCTCGCCCATGCCGCCGATCGCGATCCGCGAGCTGAGCTCGTAGCGTCCGCCGAACGTCACTCCCTGCGTTGGCCTCATCAGTCCAGCACCGCCTCCATGACCTTCTTCGCGATGGGTGCCGCGATCGTGTTACCCATGCCCGACTGACCCTGGCCACCGCCGGCCTCCACGACGACGGCGACCGCGACCTGCGGATCGTCCGCCGGCGCGAATCCGGTGAACCAGAGGGAGTAGGGATCGTCCCCGTCGTTCTCGGCCGTGCCCGTCTTCCCGGCCACCTCGACGCCGTCTATTCTTGCATTCGACGCGGCCCCGTCCGAGACATTCCGGACCATCATGTCCACCAGGGCATCCGCGATCTCCGGGTCCATCGCCTCGCCGAACACCGTCGGGTCCCAGCTCTGCTGCACCGACAGGTCGTCGCCGACCACCTGATCGACCATCCAGGGGTTCATCACGACGCCGCCGTTGGCGATGCCCGCCGAGACGAGCGCCATCTGCAGGGGCGTGGCGATGAGCGGCCCCTGCCCGAATCCCGTGAGGCCGGTCTGGTCGTCGCTGAGCGCGCTCGTCGGGTAGACCGACGGCGTCGCCGGCAGCGGCAGCAGGAATTCGTGGTTGAAGCCGAACCGCTCCGCCTGCTGGCGGATCGCCTCGTCGCCGAGCTCGATCGCGAGCTCGGCCATCGGGATGTTGCAGCTGAGCCGCAGCGCGTCGGCGAGCGTGACCGTCTCGCCGGGCCCGCACGCCCCGCCGCCGGCGTTGCGGATGGACGTGGACGTGCCGGGCAGCGTGAAGGAGGTGGGGTTCGGGAACGTGGAGTCGGCCGTGTACTCGCCCGACTCGAGCGCCGCCGCCGCGACCACGAGCTTGAACGTGGAGCCGGGGGGATTGAGGTTGCCGCCGATGGCGCGGTTCTGGAGCGGGTCGCCCGGGTCGTCGACGAGGGCCTGGAAGGTGGCGTTCACGGCCTGCGAGTCGTGGCCCGCCAGCTGGTTGGCGTCGTAGCTCGGGGTGCTCACCATGGCCAGCACGCGCCCGGTGGCGGGCTCGATCGCGAGGATGCCGCCCTGCAGGTCGCCGAGCGCCTCGTACGCCGCGCGCTGCACGTCGGGGTCGAGGCTCAGCTCCACGGACGAGCCGCGGGGGTCCTGGCCCGACAGGATCTGCTCGAGGCGCGAGAAGAAGGCGGAATCGGCGTTGCCCGCCAGCTCCTGGCTCATCGCCTCCTCGATGCCTCGCGCGGACTGGAGCACCGGGTTGATGTAGCCCGTGACCGGCGCCCACATGGGCGAGTCGACGTACTGGCGCTGCCACGCGTACAGGTCGCCGCTCGGCACCGAGGTGGCGATGCGCTGGCCGCCCGCCACGATCGCCCCGCGCTGCACCTCGTAGCTGTCGTACAGCGTGCGGCGGTTGTTCGGGTGGTCGTTGAGGGCGCCCACGTACACGAACTGCACCGCGCTCGTCGAGGCGAACAGCGCGATGAACATGAGGATCACGATGGTCGTGAGCCTGCGCAGCTCCTTGGTCATCGGAGGGAACCTCCTCGGGTCCGGATCGTCATCCGATCACCGCCCTCGGCTGCTGGCGCACCGCATCGCTGATGCGCAGCACGAGCGCCACGATGATCCAGTTCGCCACGAGCGACGATCCGCCCGCCGCGAGGAACGGCGTGGTCAGGCCCGTCAGCGGCAGCAGGCGCGTGACGCCGCCGACCATGACGAACACCTGCAGCGCGAGGGTGAACGACAGCGCCGTCGCCAGCAGCTTGCCGAAGTCGTCCTGCCCGGCCACGCCGATCCGCAGGCCGCGCCCGACGAAGACGAGGTAGAGCGAGAGGATCGCGAAGATGCCGACGAGCCCGAGCTCCTCGCCGAGCGAGGGCAGGATGTAGTCGCTCTGCGACACGGGCGTGATGTACGGCCGTCCCTGCCCGAGCCCGGTGCCGAACAGGCCGCCGTGCGCGAGGCCGAAGATGCCCTGCACGAGCTGGAAGCTGCCGCCCGGCCTGTCGTATACCTCCGGGTCGAACGCGTCGAGCCAGTTCGTGAAGCGCCAGCCGACGTACTCCAGGGTGAAGGCCGCGGCGATGGCGCCGCCGAGCGCGAGGAGCACGCCGATGAGCATCCACCCGGTCTTGCCCGTGGCCACGTAGAGCGTCGCGACGAACATGCCGAACACGAGCAGCCCCGTGCCGAGGTCGCGCTGGAACACGATGATGGCGAGCGAGACGAGCCAGATCACGAGGATCGGGCCGAACTCGCGGGCGCGCGGGAACGTGAAGCCCAGGAACTTCCGCCCCGTCGTGGCGAGGCTCTCGCGCGTGCGGACGAGGTAGCCGGCGAAGAAGATCGCGAGGCAGATCTTGGCGATCTCGCCCGGCTGGAAGTTGAAGCCCGCGATCTGGATCCACACCTGCGCGTTGCCGCCGCCGTTGAGGAACGGGATGAACGGCAGCAGCAGCAGGACGATGCCCGCCAGGCCGAAGAGGTACGTGTACCGGAACAGGATGCGGTAGTTGCCGAGCAGCCACACGACCGCGCCGGCCAGCAGGATCGACACCGCCGCGTACGCGATCTGGCTGCTGCCCGCCGTGGGGCTCGTGCCGTCGGCGCCCGAGAGCCCGATCCGATAGATCTCGGCGATGCCGAGGCCGGTGAGCAGGAACGCGATCGGCAACACGAGCGGGTCGGCGTCGGGTGCGCGCATGCGCAGGACCACGTGCAGGGCCAGCGCGAGCGCGCCCAGCAGCCCCGAGAGCACGAGCTCGGTCGTCGACAGCTCGCCGAGGGCGCCGAACTGCACGAGCACCATGGCGCCCGTGGACAGGACGATGGCGAACAGCAGCAGGAGCAGCTCGCGGTTGCGGCGCGGTGCGGGCGTGCGCACGCGGCGCAGGGCCTTGAGGACCGCGGTGTCGGCGGCGACGTCGGTCATCCCTCACCTCCGTCGGGCGTCTGGGTGGGCTCGTCGGTGGGCACGGGGTTCGGGATGGTGGGCACCGCGGTGCTCGACGAGGGCGACGGCGTGGGGGTGGCCTCCTCGTCCTCGGCGGGGAGGTTGGCCTCGAGGCGGTCGACGATCTCCTCCGCGTGCGCGAGCGAGCGCGCGGTGATCGTGCGCTCCACCGCCGCGCGGTTGGCGTCGGTCAGCTCGTCGAGCGGGATCTCGGTGTCCTCGTACGGCCGGGCGAGGGTGATCGGTCCGAGGTTCGCCTGCACGCCCTGGTAGACGACCACGGTGTCCTCGTCGGCGCCCACGAAGTAGCGGGTCTGCGTCCAGCTGTAGAAGCCGGCGAATCCGGCGGCGAGGATGCCGACCAGCAGCACGATCGCGACGATCGCGCCGATGCGGCGCCGCCGCGCGCGCCGACGGTCCTCGGCGATGAGCTCCTCGAGGTAGTCCGAGTCCGGCTCGAAGTGGCTGGGCTCGTTCGCCGCCTGGCTGCGGGGATGCAGCCAGCCGGTCGGCAGACCGGATCGCGTGGCGGCGGGCAGGCTGACGCCCTGGGGATTGGAGGCCGAGCCCACGACCGACGGCGCGGCGAGGAAGGTGGGGTGCTGGCCGCCCACGTCGACGATGACGATCGTGACGTTGTCGGGCGCGCCGCCGTCGAGCGTCTGGCGCAGCAGCGCGTCGGCCGTGCGCCCCGGCGCCTCGTCGCGCCGCAGCACCTTGGCGATGTGCTGCTCGTCCACCACGCCCGACAGGCCGTCGGAGCACAGCACCCACCGGTCGCCCGGTCGGGTCTGCATGATGAAGGTGTCGATCTCGGGATTCGCGTCCATGTCGCCGAGTACGCGCATCAGCACGGATCGGCGGGGGTGGTACCGCGCCTCCTCCGGCGTGATGCGGCCCGAGTCGACCAGGCGCTGGACGAACGTGTGGTCGTTCGTGATCTGCGTCAGCTCGCCGTCGCGCCACAGGTAGATGCGCGAGTCGCCGATGTGCGCGATGACGGCCCACTCGTCGACCATCGCGATCGCGCTCACCGTGGTGCCGAGGCCGGCCAGCTCGGGCCGGCGGGTGACGAGCTGGATGAGATCGCCCGCCGTGTCGGCGATCGTGTCGCGCAGTTCGGCCTCGGCCTCCTGCGGGGTCTCGAACGCGCGGTCGAGGGCCTGCAGCCGGTTCACGGCCACGCTCGAGGCGACGTCGCCGCCCGCGTGCCCGCCCATCCCGTCGGCGACGACGAACAGGTTGGACCCGGCGTACCCGGAGTCCTGGTTGTTCGTTCGCACCTTTCCCGTGTGGGAGATGGCGGCGCTCGAGCCCTCGAAGACCATGCGTTCGGGTTACTTCCGCAGCTCGAACGTCGTGGCGCCGACCTTGATGGGGGCGCCGGCCTGCACCGGCACGGGGGACGAGGGCTGCACGCGCTCGCCGTCGTGCAGGGTGCCGTTCGTCGAGTCGAGATCCTGGATCATCCACTGGTCGCCCCACAGCACGAGGCGCGCGTGGTGGCTGGAGGTGTAGTCGTCGCGGATGACGAGGCCGGCCTCCGAGGAGCGGCCGATCGTCAGCGGCTCGGTGCCGAGGGGCAGCTCGAGGCCCGCCTTCGGGCCGGACGTGATGACGATCCGGTTCACCGTGGAGGTCGTCGCCGGCCCGCTCGATCCGACCGCCGGGCTGGGCGTCGGGGGAGTGGAGGGCGCCTTCGCGGCGGCCGGCCGCGGCGCGCTCGCCGCGGACTCCGGCAGACGCCGCACGCGGCCCCCGAACAGGTCGGCACGCAGCGCGAACACGACCGACAGCACGAACAGCCACATCAGCAGCAGGAAGCCGCCGCGCAGGATCAGCAGGGTCAGATCGGTCACGTCTTCAGCTCTCCTGGGCGTCGAACAGGCGCGTGGCGCTCGTGCCGGGCGCGCTCCGCGGCGCCGACTGCGGCACGACGCGGAACACGATATCGGTGCGGCCGATGCGCACGACCGATCCGGACGTCAGCGGCGCCTGCTTCGTGGCGCGCCCGTCGACCTTCGAGCCGTTCGTCGATCCGAGATCCCGCATCATCGCGTTCCGCCCGTCCCACAGGATCTCGACGTGCTTGCGGCTCGTGCCCGTGTCGGCGATCGTGATGTCGGCGTCGCTGCCGCGGCCGATCACCGTGCGCGCCCCGCGCAGCGGGTGGCGCCGCCCGCCGATCTCGACCACGGGCTGCCACGAGACGTCGCCCTCCGCCGAGCGGGAGTCGACCGCGATCGTTCCGGTGGAGACCTGCTCGTCGGCGCGGATCGCGATGCGCACGGCGCCGGCGAAGCTGTACCCCTGCGAGGCCGCGTGCTTGCGCACCATCTCGTCGAGCTCGGTGTGCAGCGCCGAGCCGAGGCGCGCCATGCGCTCCTCGTCGGTGGGATTCAGCCGCGCCGTCAGCTCGTTCGGCACGAGGATGCGGTCGCGGCTGACCACGGCGGCCTTCGTGTCGAGCTCGCGGCGCAGCGCGGAGGCGATTTCGACGGGCTGAATGCCGCTGCGGAAGGTCTTCGCGAACGCACCGTTCACGGCGCGTTCGAGACCCTTCTCGAAGCTGTCCAGCAGTCCCATGTGGCTCCTCCGCGGGGCGTATCGGTTGCGGCCATCGTAGCCAGGGCATCTGTATGGACGGTGGCGGGGCCTTTCGCGACACGCGCCGGGGTCCTCGCACGGCACCCCGGCCGGTTCGTGACGGCCCCGTGCGCCGTGATATCCTCGCTTGGTTGAGTGCGGTCGCAGGCCGCCTCGCGCGAGTGGCGGAATAGGTAGACGCGCTGGCTTCAGGTGCCAGTGTCCTTACGGACGTGGGGGTTCAAGTCCCCCCTCGCGCACCACGCAGATGGATGGCCCCTGGTCGCGACGGATGTCGCTTCCCAGGGGCCATCTGCGTTTGTCTGTGCGGGGGGCGACCCCACCGCCCCCGATGCGGCGCTTCGCGACGCCGGGGGCGGTGGGGTGACGGGCCGGGGCGAGCGATCGGGTGCGCGTTCGGGGCGCCGCTTGCTCCTGGTGACGGCCGCCTGGGACGCTTCACGCGGTGAGCTCGGGGGACTGCCCGGGGAGGGTGGGTACGTGTCCGCCGTTTGGGGGACACGTGGCGTAACATATTGCCCGACGTCCTCTCTCGGTCGTCCGGCCCTCACTGTTTCCCCCCAACGGTGAGGGCTGTTTCCTTTCTTTACGCCGTTCCCCTATCGCTCACAGCCGCGAGACGCTAGCGTGAGCATTGGTCGTCGACAACACTACGGCGGCCGAATTTCTATAGAACGGCAGTAAATGAGCACGCAGGGCACCGTCAAGTGGTTCAACTCGGAGAAGGGCTTCGGCTTCATCTCTCCCGATGAGGGCGGCTCCGACGTCTTCGCGCACTACACCGCAATCGAGTCGTCGGGCTACCGCTCGCTGGAAGAGAACCAGCGCGTGGAGTTCGAGATCGCCCAGGGCCCCAAGGGTCTTCAGGCGGAGAACATCCGGCCGCTGTAGTCCGGATCACCGACAAGCCCCATCCGCTCAGGCGGGTGGGGCTTTCGTCTTGCCCCCGCGCGGGCGAGGCGGATCAGCGGGCGCGCAGCGCCGCACCCATTGCGGCGATCGCCTGCTCCAGCAGGGGGCGCGGCATGGCGATGTTGAACCGGATGGCCGTCTCCGCCCCGGCGCCGCACATCGCGCCGTCGGTCGTGACGACGCCCGCGTGCTCGCGGAAGAATTCGGCCGGCGATCCCTCGAGGCCGAGGGCGGCGCATTCGAGCCACGCCAGGTACGTTCCCTCCGGCGGCGTGTAGACCACGCCGGGCAGGTGCTCGGCGACGAGGTCGGCCAGCAGTCGGCGGTTGCCGTCGAGGTACGACACCACGCCGTCGAGCCAGGCGCCGCCGGCGGAGTAGGCCGCGGTGTTCGCGATCACGCCGAGATTCGCCGCGCCGTGACCGAACGACTGCCCGTGCTCCTGCCAGTAGGCGCGATCCGCGTCGTTGGAGAGGATGAGCTGCGCGCACTTGAGCCCGGGCAGGTTCCAGGCCTTCGACGCCGACGTCGCCGTGATGGTGTGACCGGCGTTGACCGCGTTGACCGAGGCGTAGGGCACGTGCGGCGCGTCGTAGACGAGCGGCGCGTGGATCTCGTCCGAGAACACGCGACCGCCGTGGCGGGCGACGACCTCGCCGATGGCGGCCATCTCGTCGCGGCGCAGCACGCGCCCGATCGGGTTGTGCGGGTTGCAGAGCACGAGCAGCCCGCCGCCATCCGCGAAGGCGGCGTCGAGGGCGTCGAGGTCGTACTCCCAGCCGTCGGCGGTGCGGATCATCGGCACCTGGAGGATCCGCCGGCCGTGGGCGAGCGGCACGGTGAGGAACGGCATGTACGCCGGCGTGGGCAGGACGACCGCGGAGCCCGGGGCGCTGAAGTGCTCGATCGCGAGCTCGAGCGCCGCGATGACGTCGGGCATCGGCTTGACGTCGGCGGGGTCGACGGCCCACCCGTAGCGCGTCGCCGACCACGTGGCGAACGCCTCGCCGAGCCGCGTCGCGAACGCGGGAGGCAGGTAGCCGAACGCACCGGCGTCGACGGCGGCGTGCAGCGCCTCGGTGACGACCGGCGCGGTGCCGAAGTCCATCTCCGCCACCCATGCCGCGATCGTGTCGGGGAACAGCGTCCACTTGATCGACCCCGCGGCGCGGAGCTGCCCGGCGGTGACCGCGTCGAACACCGCGGCCATGTCGGGTGCGGGCTGTGTCATGCGTGCCTCCGTGTGGGCGATCAGTCGGTGAGAAGCAGCTCGCGCAGCTGGCCGGCGTCGTCGACCACCGCGCTCGCGCCCTCCTCCTCGCCCGGGTTGCCAAAGCCCCAGCGGGCGAAGATCACGGGCACGCCGAGGGCGGCGCCGCCGTCCACGTCGTGATGGCGGTCGCCCACGAGCACGGGGCGCGACACATCGACGCCGGCCTCGGTGAGGCGATCCAGCGCGCGGCGCATCACGTCGGTCTTGGTGTCGAGCACGGTCGCCTCGGCGCGGGCGCCGACGATCGTGACGAAGCACGACGTGAGGCCGTAGTGCTCGAGGATCGCCTTCACCTGGTTCTCGGGTTTCGTGCTCGCGGTGGCCTGGGGGACCCCCGCCTCGTGCAGCGCGCGGATCAGGTCGGCCACGCCGTCATACAGGCGCACTGAGGCGGCGTAGCCGTCGCGCGCCGCGAGCTCGCGGTACCTCCGCACCGCCTCGACGGCCTCGTCGGGCGAGAGCAGGCCGCGCACCTCGAACGACTCGAGCATGGGAGGGCCGATCCAGTGCCGCAGCTCCTCGGGCTCCGGGGGCGTGCGGCCGAGCTGCGTGAGCACCTCGGTGATGCGGGGCAGGATGCCGGCGGAGGCGTCGGCGACCGTGCCGTCGACGTCCCAGAGGACGCAGGACCAGGGGGACGACGACATGCCTCGAGCCTATCGCCCGCGAACCCGCACCCGATCGTCGAGCCCGCGCCCGATCCGGGGCGGGTTCGCGGAACGAGGGCGGGTTCGCGGATTCAGAACAGGCGGGGCACGCCCGACTCGATGCCCTTCATGTCGTCGTAGTCGAGCACGAGGCACGTGATGCCGCGGTCCTCGGCCAGCACGCGCGCCTGCGGCTTGATCTCCTGGGCGGCGAACACGCCCCGGATGCCCGTGAGGATCGGATCCCGCCCCAGCAGCTCGAGGTATCGGGTGAGCTGCTCGACGCCGTCGATGTCGCCGCGGCGCTTCACCTCGACGGCGATCGGCGCGCCCTGCGCGTCGCGCACGAGCAGGTCGACCGGGCCGATCGCGGTGGGGTACTCGCGGCGCACGAGGGTCGCGCCCTCCACGATCCGGTCCACCTGCTCGGCCAGCAGGCGCTGCAGGTCGGACTCGACGCCGTCCTTGATGAGGCCGGGGTCCACGCCGAGGTCGTGCGAGGAGTCGCTGAAGATCTCGTGGATCCGCACCGTCAGCGCGTCGCCGGTCTTCTGGTGCGTCACCTTCCACACCTCGACGACGCCCGCCTCGGCGAGCTCCTCCTCCGGCGCCATCACGTCGACGCGGCACGGCGGGCTCATCCAGTTCAGCGGCTTGTACGAGCCGCCGTCGGAGTGGATGAGCACGCTGCCGTCGCCCTTGTGCATGAGCACGCGCTTGGCGAGCGGCAGGTGCGCGTTGAGCCGGCCGGTGTAGTCCACGGAGCACTGGGCGATGACGAGGCGCACCGGATGAGCCTACCCGCCACCCCTCCCCGCGGTCGCCGCCCCTGCCGCCGGCCGGCGCGCGCGGATAGGTTGAGGTCATGCGCATCGGGTACGGGATCACGGGTGGGCTGGCGGTGGAGACGGTACGGGCGATCGCGCCCGAGCTCGAGAGGGCGGGCGTCGACACCCTCTGGGTGAACCAGCCGGGGCGGCACGGCGACGCGCTGGGCGCCATGGCCGCGGCCGCCGCCGAGACGACGACGCTGCGCGTGGCCGCCGGCGTGATCCCGGTGGACCTGTACCCGGCGGACGAGATCGTCGCGCGGGTGCGCGCGCTGCGGCTGCCGCCGGAGCGCACGGTGATCGGCATCGGGGCGAGCGCGAAGCCGAGCCCGCTCACGACCGTGGGCGAGGCGGCGGCGCGGCTGCGGGCGGACCTCGGCGTGCCGGTCGTCGTGGGCGCGCTGGGCCCGCGGATGCGGCGGCTCGGCGTGACCGAGGCCGACGGCGTGCTCCTGAACTGGCTCACCCCGGAGGCCGCGCGGCAGGCGCGGGCGGATCGCGACGCCGACGACCCCGAGGGCGGCTCGCAGCTCGCCCTCTACGTGCGCACGGCGCTGCCGCCGGCACACGACCGGCTGCGGGAGGAGGCGGAACGGTACGGCGCGATCCCCACCTACGCGGCGAACTTCGCCCGGTACGGGTACGAGCCCGCCGCCTCCGCGATCCTTGCCGATGATCCGGCGGACATCCCGTCGCGACTGCGGGAGTACGAGGGGATCGTCGACGAGGTCGTCGTGCGCGGGATCACGGCCGCCGACGACGCCGCGGAGCACCTCGAACTCATCCGGGCGCTGGCATGACATTCCCGCGGCGGAATGGATCGACCAGCGCCGCCACGGCAGTGCCCGCTAGAATAGACAAAAGCCCACGATGACCCCTGCTCGGCAGAGCGAGAGGAGCCGCCCATGCTCGCTCTGCTGCTGTCGTTCGCGGTGGGCTCCGTCCTCACGGCGCTGCTCGCGCGGCCGCTCGGCCCCCTCGTCTTCCTCGTCGCCGCCGTGTTCCCCCTCGCGGCCTTCGTGCACACGGTGCTGCAGCTGCCGTTCGTGGCGGGCGGCGGGGTCGTCACCGAGTCGTGGGTGTGGATCGAGGCGCTCGACATCCACCTCTCCATGCAGCTCGACGCGCTCGGGGCGCTGATGGCGCTCATCGTCACGGGCGTCGGCGCCCTCGTGATGATCTACTGCGTCGTCTACTTCCGCGGCACGGCCGACGGGATCGGGCGCTTCGCCGGCGTGCTGCTCGCGTTCGCCGGAGCGATGTACGGGCTCGTGCTCACGGACGACCTCGTGCTGCTCGTGATGTTCTGGGAGGCGACGAGCATCCTGTCGTACCTCCTGATCGGGCACAACCACCTGCGCGCCGCAAGCCGCCGCGCCGCGCTGCAGGCGCTCCTCGTGACGACGCTCGGCGGGCTCGTGATGCTCGTGGGCGTCGTGATGCTCGTCGCCGTCAGCGGCACGACGAGCATCTCGGCCCTGCTCGCCGATCCGCCGGCGGGCGCGATGGTGAACACGGCGCTCGTGCTCGTGCTCGTGGGCGCGCTGAGCAAGTCGGCCATCTTCCCCTTCCACTTCTGGCTGCCCGGCGCGATGGCGGCGCCCACGCCGGTGAGCGCCTATCTGCACGCGGCGGCCATGGTGAAGGCGGGCGTCTACCTGCTCGCCCTGTTCGCGCCCTTCTTCGCCGAGACGGGGCCGTGGCGGCCCATCGTCGTCTCGCTCGGGCTGCTCACGATGCTGCTCGGCGGCGTCCAGGCCCTGCGCGAGAACGACCTGAAGCGCATCCTCGCGTTCGGCACCGTGAGCCAGCTCGGGTTCATCGCGGTCGTCGTGGGCTTCGGCACGCGCGACGCGGCGCTCGCGGGCGGGGCGCTCGTGCTCGCGCACGCCCTGTTCAAGTCGACGCTCTTCCTCGTCGTCGGCGTCATCGACCGGCAGCTGTCCACGCGCGACGTGGACGAGCTCAGCGGGCTCGCGCGGCAGGCGCCCACGATGGCGATCGTCTCGCTCGTGGCCGTGGCGTCGATGGCCGGCGTCGCACCCACGCTCGGCTTCGTCGCCAAGGAGGCCGCGCTCACCGCGCTCGTCGACGACGCGCTCGCCGGCGGCGGGTGGGGCTGGGCCGCGCTCATCGGGGTGTCGCTCGGGTCGGTGCTCACGGTGGCCTACGGCATCCGCTTCCTGTGGGGCGCCTTCTGGGTCAAGCGCGACGGGGCCGGGCACCCCCGGCCCACGACCGAGTGGCCCGATCCGCCGCTCGGCTTCCTCGCCGCCCCCATCACCCTGGCCGTCCTGGCGCTCGCGGGCGGATTCGCGGGGCCGTGGATCGAGCGGCTCCTCGTGCCGTACGCCGATACGGCACCGGGCGAGGCGCACGGGCACCTCGTGCTGTGGCACGGCCTGCAGCCCGCGCTGTTCATCTCGCTCGGCACGCTCGCCCTCGGCGCGCTCGTGTTCTGGGCCGCCCGTGCGAGCCGCTGGGACGCGTCCGGCCGGGTGCTGCCGTTCACGGCATCGGACGTGTACTTCCTCGCCGTGCGCGCCGTCGATCGCCTGTCGGTGATCGTCACGCGCTTCACGCAGCGCGGATCGCTCCCCATCTACGTCGGCACGGTGTTCCTCGTCTTCATCGCGGCCGAGGGCACGGTGCTGCTCGCGGGCCGCGAGTGGCGCGTCGAGCTCGACGCCTGGCAGCACCCCCTCCAGCTCGCCGCCGCACCGATCATGATCCTCGCGGGGATCATCGCCGTGATGGCCCGCAAGCGCTACACGGGCGTCGTGCTCGTCTCGGTCACGGGCCTCGGCATGGTCGCCCTGTTCGCGAGCATGGGCGCGCCCGATCTCGCGCTCACGCAGGTGCTCGTCGAGGCGGTCACGCTCGTGGCGTTCGCGCTCGTGCTGCGCCGGCTGCCCTCGCGGCTGGGCGCCCACAGCGGCAGCTCGGTGCCGCTGCTGCGCGCCGTGATCGGCGTCGCCGTCGGCGTGACCATGGCGTTCCTCGTCGTCATCGCCACGGGCGCGCGCGTGCACGAACCGGTGTCGGCGTCGTGGACCGAGCTCGCGTACGAGATCGGGCACGGCAAGAACGTCGTCAACGTCGCGCTGGTCGACCTGCGCGGGTGGGACACGATGGGCGAGCTGTCGGTGCTCGTGCTCGCCGCGACGGGCGTCGCCTCGCTCGTGTTCGTGACGCATCGCACCGACAACACCCTCACCCGCCTGAGCCGGCGGCTGCCGCTGCGCAGCCGGATCGCCGCGAACAAGGCCTCGCGCCGGCCGCTCGTCGAGACCACCGACGGCCTGCGCCCGCAGACGGCCGACAACCGCGACAGCCCGCGCGCCTGGCTCGTGGGCGGTCAGAAGCTGCGCGCCGAATCGCGCTCGATCATCCTCGAGGTGGTCGTGCGGGTCCTGTTCCACACGATCATCGTCGTGTCGATCTACCTGCTCTTCGCCGGCCACAACCTGCCGGGCGGCGGCTTCGCCGGCGGCCTCGTGGCGGGCATGGCCCTCGTCATGCGCTACGTGGCCGGCGGGCGCTGGGAGCTGGGCGCGGCCGCGCCGGGCGACGCCGGCCAGCTGCTGGGCGTGGGCATGATCCTGGCCGTCGGCACGGCGCTCGCCCCCATGCTCTTCGGCCTCGACCCGCTCACCCGGGCGGTGTGGGAGGCCGACCTGCCGGTGGTCGGCCACATCGAGTTCGTCAGCTCGACGATCTTCGACATGGGCGTCTACCTGGTCGTCATCGGGCTCGTGCTCGACGTGCTGCGCAGCCTCGGGGCCGAGGTCGACAAGCAGCTGAAGGAGTCCTCGGACAAGACGTTCCACAGCTCGCCGTCGCCCGATGCCCACACCGGCGGCGTGGAGGTGACGCGATGAGCGTCTCGCTCACCCTCGTGATCGTCATGGCCGCGCTGTACGCCGGCGGCGTCTACGCCATGCTCGAGCGCAGCCTGACGCGCGTGCTCATCGGGTTCCTGCTGCTGGGGAACGCGACGAACCTGCTGCTGCTCATCGTCATGGGCTTCCCGGGGACGGCGCCGTTCTACGGCGCGGACGAGCCGCAGAGCGATCCGCTGCCGCAGGCGCTCATGCTCACGGCCATCGTCATCACCTTCGCCGTGAGCGCGTTCCTGCTGGCCCTCATCTACCGCTCGTGGCAGCTGGGCCAGGCCGACACCGTCATGGACGACGCCGAGGACCTGGCGCTGCGCGAGACCGCGGCGGGCACCGAGGACGCCATGGAGGACGAGGCGGAGGACGCCGCCACCGAGGACGAGGCGACGACGGAGTTCGTCGACGGCGCGCCCATCCCGCTGCGCGTGCTCGGATCGGCCGACATGTCGGCGATCGCGGAGGACGCGCCCGTGGATATGCCGACGGGCGCATACGGCGTCGACGGGTCGGACGACGGGCCGAACGACGGGGACGGATCGGCGGCCGGCGGATCGGATGCCGGCGGATCCGGCGAGGGGGAGGGGAAGCGATGAGCTGGAGCCTCCTCGTGCCGATGCTCGTGGTGCTGCCCCTGCTGGGAGCGGCCGTCACGCTCGTCCTCGGCCATCACCGACGCTGGCAGGTGAGCGTGTCGATCGCCACGCTCACGCTGACCTTCGTCATCGCCGTCGTGCTGCTGCTCGTCGTCGATGCCGGCAACCCCCTCGCCGTGAGCGTGGCGGGCTGGGACCTGCCCTTCGGCATCGTGCTGTACGTCGACCGGCTGTCGGCCCTGCTCGTGGCCGTCTCGAGCGTCGTGCTGCTCGCCGTCCTCCTGTTCTCGGTCGGCCAGGGCGCCGCGGACGGCGACGACGAGACGCCCGTGTCGATCTTCCACCCCTCCTACCTCATCCTCGCGGCGGGCATCTTCGACGCCTTCATCGCCGGCGACCTGTTCAACCTCTACGTGGGCTTCGAGATCCTGCTCGTGGCCTCGTACGTGCTCATCACGCTCGGCAGCACGGAGTCGCGCATCCGCACCGGCACCGTGTACATCGTCGTATCGCTCGTGTCGAGCATCCTGTTCCTCTCGGCGATCGCGATGATCTACGGCGCGCTCGGCACGGTGAACATGGCGCACATCGCCGAGCGCATGGTCGAGCTGCCCGACGACGTGCAGCTGCTGCTGCACCTGCTGCTCGTGCTGGCCTTCGCCATCAAGGCGGCGGTGTTCCCGCTGTCGTTCTGGCTGCCCGACTCGTATCCGACGGCGCCCGCGCCCGTCACGGCCGTGTTCGCGGGCCTGCTGACGAAGGTGGGCGTGTACGCGCTCATCCGCACGGAGACGCAGCTGTTCCACGACAGCGACATCAATCCGCTGCTGCTGATCGTCGCGCTCGCGACGATGATCGTCGGCATCCTCGGCGCCGTGGCGCAGGCCGAGCTGAAGCGGATCCTCTCGTTCACGCTCGTGAGCCACGTCGGCTACATGGTGTTCGGGCTCGCGATCAGCACCGAGGCCGCCGTCGGCGCGACGATCTACTACATGGTCCACCACATCGTCGTGCAGACGACGCTGTTCCTCGCGGTCGGACTCATCGAGCGCCGCGCCGGGTCGACGTCGATCCTGAAGGTCAAGGGGCTCATGGCGACCGCTCCGCTCATCGCCGTGCTCTACTTCATCCCCGCCCTGAACCTCGGCGGGCTGCCGCCCTTCTCGGGCTTCCTGGGCAAGTACGCGCTGTTCGACGCGGCCGCCGAGCAGGGCGATCCGCTGATGTACGTGCTCATCGTGGGCGGGATCGTCACGTCCCTTCTCACGCTGTACGCGCTGATGCGGGCGTGGAACCTGTCGTTCTGGCGCGAGCAGGAGGACTCGAGCGAGACGGAGGCGCGCATCGCCTACCTCGGCGGATCGCCCGAGGCGCAGCAGCAGAGCGAGCGCCGGGTGATCCCGCGCATCATGACGGCCGCGACGGCCGGCATGGTCGTGCTCTCGGTGGGGCTGACGGTGTTCGCCGGGCCGCTGTACGCCATCTGCGACCGGATCGGCCAATCGCTGCTCCAGCCCATCTCGCTCGTCGAGCTCGATGATGCGGAGGCGCAGCCGTGATCGATCTCCGTGCCCGTCTGAAGCTGTTCTGGCGTCAGCTGCCGTTCTTCGTCTGGCTGGTCGTGCTCTGGATGCTGCTGTGGGGGCAGCTCACCATGCTCGCGCTCATCACGGGCGTGCTCGTCGCGATCTTCGTGAGCACGTGGTTCCGGCTTCCCGCCGCCCAGATGTCGGGGCGCGTCAACCTCTGGTACGGCGTGGTGTTCGGGGTGACGTTCCTCGTCGAGCTCGTCCAGGGTGCGCTGAGCGTGACGTGGGAGGTGCTGCGCCCCGGCCCGACGCGCGCCGCCATCATCCGGGTGCCGCTGCGCGTGGACGACGACCTGATCATGACGCACGTCGCCGTCGCCTCCTCCCTGATCCCCGGATCCACGGTGATCGAGGCGGACCGCGAGCGCCGGGTGGTCTACCTGCACGCGATCGGCATGAGGGACGAGGCGGCGGTCGAGGCGCAGCGCCGTCGCGTGCAGCACTGGGAGGAGCGCGCCGTCGCGGCCGTGGGCACGAGGGCTCAGCTGCGCGCGCTGCGCGACGGCGCCGAGCCCATCGCGGATCGCGCGGATCCGGATCACGCGGATGCGGGAGGTGCGGAATGACGGGCGTGCTCGTGACGATCATCGCCGTGGTCTTCGCCGCGGCGGCGGCGATCGCGCTCGTGCGCCTCGTGCGCGGGCCGTCGATCCTGGATCGCGCCGTGGCGAGCGATGTGCTGCTCACCGAGGTGATGTGCCTGATCGGGGCCGAGATGGTGATCAACCGTCACACCGAGACGCTGCCCATCATGCTGATCATCGCGGCCGTCGGCGTCTTCGGCACCGTGGCGGTGGCCCGTTTCGTGGCGAGGAGGGACCAGTGACCCTCGAATCCGTGCTCGACGCCGTCGCGCTGGTGCTCGTGCTGGCCGGCGCGCTGCTGTGCCTCGTCGCGTCGCTGGGCCTGCTGCGTCTGGGCGACGTGCTCTCGCGTCTGCACGCGGCGACGAAGCCGCAGGTGCTCGGGCTGCTGCTGATCGCCACGGCGATCGCCCTCACGATGCGGTCGTGGCCGGTGCTGGCGATGCTCGTGCCGGTCGTGCTCATCCAGCTGGCGACGGCCCCGCTGTCGGCGCACATGGTGGGCCGGCAGGCGTACCGCAACGGCACCTACAACCCCGAGAGCCTCATCGTGGACGAGCTGGCGCAGGAGCGCGACGAGAGCTGAGGCGGATCAGCTGGCCAGGGCGTAGCCGAAGGCGCTCGCGACGCCCGCGTTCGTGACCTTGCCGGCCCGCACGTTCAGGCCCTTGGCGAGGGCCGCGTCGGCCGCCGCGGCCGCGTCCCAGCCGCGGTCGGCGATCGCGGTGAGGTACGGCAGCGTGGCGTTCGTGAGCGCGCGCGTCGAGGTCTCGGGCACGGCACCGGGCATGTTGGCGACGCAGTAGTAGAGGGTGTCGTGCACCGCGAAGGTCGGGTCGTCGTGGGTCGTCGCGTGCGATCCCTCGAAGCAGCCGCCCTGGTCGATCGCGATGTCGACGAGCACGGCGCCGGGCTTCATGCCCGCGACCATGTCGTCGGTGACGAGCTTCGGCGCGGCAGCGCCGGGGATGAGCACCGACCCGATCACGAGATCCGCGTCGGCCAGCGCCTCGGCGATGGCGTAGCGCGTGGAGTGCGCGGTCTGCAGGCCGTTGCCGTAGCGGTGCTCCAGCTCGCGCAGCCGCGGCAGGTTCACGTCGAGCACGGTCACCTGCGCGCCGAGGCCGAGCGCATTCGCGGCGGCGTGCTCGCCGGCGACCCCGCCGCCGATGACGACGACCTTGCCGCGGCGCGTGCCGGCCACGCCGCCCAGCAGGGCGCCGCGCCCGCCCTGCGCGCGCATCAGGTGGTACGAGCCGACGGCGATCGACAGGCGGCCGGCGACCTCGCTCATGGGGGTGAGCAGCGGCAGCGACCGGTCGGGCAGCTGCACCGTCTCGTAGGCGACGGCCGTGGTGCCGGCGGCGACGAGCGCGTCGGTGAGCGGACGGTCGGCCGCGAGGTGCAGGTAGGCGAAGAGCGTGAGGTCGTCGCGCAGGTGCGGGTACTCCTCGGCGATCGGCTCCTTCACCTTCACGAGCAGCTCGGCATCGCCCCACACGTCGGCGGCGCTCGGCACGATCCGGGCGCCCGCGGCGGCGAAGTCGGCGTCCGAGATGCGCGAGCCGGCGCCGGCGCCGGCCTGCACGAGCACCTCGTGTCCGCGCCGCGCCAGGGCGTCGACCCCCGCGGGCGTGATGGCCACGCGGTTCTCGTTGTTCTTGATCTCGGTGGGAATGCCGACGCGCATCGGGGCTCCTCGTTCAGCGACACGGGTGTGCGGTTGCGTCGAGGATCGCAGGAGATTCGTTTCCGTCGCGTAACGGGCGAAGATCCTTCGACATCCTGTGTTCACCGCGTACGCTCGCCTGCATGACCGATGCGCTGGGGCCATCCGATCCGAAGAAGCTTCGGCCCATCGAGCTCGACGAGACGGACCAGCGGATCGTGGAGATCCTGGAGCGCGACGGCCGCATCACGAACGCCGGCCTCGCCGCCGCGCTCGACATCGCGCCGTCCACCGCGCACGCCCGCACGCGATCGCTCGTGGAGCGGGGCGTGATCACGGGCTTCCACGCGAGCGTCGACCACCGCCGGCTCGGGCGGGGCCTGCAGGCGATCATCGGCGTGACGCTGCGCGGCGGCACACGGCACGACAGCATCGTGAGCTTCGCGGACGAGGTGCGCGCGCTGCCGCAGGTCGTGCAGCTGTTCTTCCTGGGCGGCACCGACGACTTCATGGTGCACATCGCCGTGGGCGACTCCAGCGAGGTGCGGCAGTTCGTCGTCGACAACCTGTCGACGCAGGCGTTCGTCGCCGCGACCCGGACGAGCCTCATCTTCGAGTACCACCGCAACGGCGTCGCGGCGAGCTTCAGCTGAGGGGCCCGGTCAGGGCGCAGCGCTCAGAGCACGGCGGAGAGGAAGTCCTTCGTGCGCTGCTCGTCGGGGGAGCCGAAGATCTTCTCCGGGGAGCCCTCCTCCACGATCCGGCCGCCGTCGAACATCAGCACCCGGTTGGACACGTCGCGCGCGAACTGCATCTCGTGCGTGACGATGAGCATCGTCACGTCGGTGGTGGCGGCGACGTCGCGGAGGATGTTCAGGACCTCGCCGACGACCTCGGGGTCCAGCGCGCTCGTGACCTCGTCGAGAAGCAGGATCTCGGGCTCCATGGCGAGGGCGCGGGCGATCGCCACGCGCTGCTGCTGCCCGCCCGACAGCGAGGTGGGGTGCGCGTCCTCCTTGTCGGGCAGGCCGACCTTCTCCAGCAGCTGCCGGCCGCGGGCGATCGCCTCGTCCTTCGACAGCCCGAGCACGTGCACGGGCGCCTCGATGATGTTCTGCATCACCGTCATGTTCGGGAAGAGGTTGAACTGCTGGAACACCATGCCGATGCGCTTGCGCATCTCGTTGCGGTGCTTCTCCTTGAGCGCCACGCGCCGGTCGCCGCGACGGGCGTGCGTCAGCGGCTGCCCGTCGATGAGGATGTACCCCGCGTCGGCCTCCTCGAGCGTCATGAGGAGGCGCAGGATCGTCGTCTTCCCCGATCCGCTCGGGCCGATGAGCGTGACGCGGTCGCCCCGGCGCACAGTGAAGTCGAGGTCGTGTAGCACGACGTGGTCGCCGAACCGCTTCTCGACCTTGTCGAATCGGATGGCCGGCACCTCGCCGTCGCTCAGCGCGATGGCTCCGGTGTGGGTCTCAGGAACGGTAGGCAAGTCGCTTCTCCAATCGCCCGATGAGGACGGATGTCGGGTAGCTCGCGGCCAGGAAGATGAGGCCCGCGAGGGTGATCGCCTCGATGTAGCGGAAGTGCTGGCCGCCGTACAGCTGCGCGGCGCGCACGAGCTCGGTCACGGTGATGACCGCGAGGAACGGCGTGTCCTTGAACATCGAGATCACGTAGTTGCCGAGCGCCGGCAGGGTCGATCGCACCGCCTGCGGGATGACGACGGCGGTCCACGTGCGCCGCGGCGACATCGACAGGGCCGTGGCGGCCTCCCACTGGCCGCGCGGCACGGCGTCGATCCCGGCCCGGTACACCTCGGCCATGTAGCTGGCGTAGTGGATGCCGAAGATGACGATCCCCAGCACGATCGGCGGCACGCTCGTGAGGGCGTAGTACGCGAACAGCAGTTGCACGACGATGGGCGTCATCCGCACGAAGTTCATGACGAACGCGACGACGCCGGCGACGGGGCGCGGCGCCGTGCGGCGCACGAGCGCGACGACGAGGCCGAGCAGCGCGGCGATGGTGCTGCCGACCACCGTCACGAGCAGCGTGACGGTGAAGAAGCCCTGCAGCAGCTGCGGCAGCGCCGCGAGCGCGTGGTCCCAGTTCCAGGGGCTCTCGTCGATCATGCGGCGGTCCCCTTCGTGTCGGCCTTCGCGAAGCGCAGCGCTTCACGCAGCGACTCGCCCTGCCCGAGGCGGTGCTTGGCGCGCACCTCGAGCGCGTTCATGACGAGGCTCAGCAGGTAGGCCAGGGCGAAGTACAGGATGAGGCCGATGCTGTATGCGAAGAACACGTCGGTGTCGACGCGCAGCCTGTTCAGCTCGGCCGTCAGGTCGACGATCGTGATGAGGTACACGGCCGCCGTGCCCTTGAGCAGCTGGATCAGCAGGTTGTTCAGCGACGGGATCATGAGCGCCCACGCCTGGGGGAAGATCACCCGGCGCATGCGCTGGAAGCGCGACAGGCTCAGGGCCGTCGTCGCCTCCCACTGCCCTGCGGGAACCGCATTGATCGATCCGCGCACCACCTCGGCGCCGTACGCGCCGTAGTTCAGGCCCAGCGCGACGATGCCCACGAGCACCGGCTCCATCTCGAGGTTGATGGGCGGCAGCGGCAGCACGAAGAACAGGAAGAACAGCTGCACGAGCAGCGACGTGCCCCGGAAGAACTCGATGAAGACGCGCGCGATGCCGCGGATCAGGATGTTCTGGAAGCGGGCGAGCAGCCCGAAGACGACGGCGACGACGAACGCCAGGAGAGCGCCGCCCACGGTGAGCTCGAGGGTGATCAGCAACCCGTCGAGGATCCGCGGCAGCGCCCTCCCGAGCGCCTCGAGATTATCGGTCACGAGTGGTCCGCGCCCCGCTTACTCGAGCTCGCCGGCGCAGAGCTGCTCGGCGGTCAGGTCGGCCGGCGGCAGGTTCTCGGCGGTGAAGCCGAACGGCTCCACGAGGTCCAGGTAGGCCTGCTCGTCGCCCTTGATCTTCTCGAGCTCGGCGTTGTAGGCCTCGAGCAGCGCGGTGTCCTGCTTGCGGAACACGGTCGAGCCCGCGCCGATCTGCTCGACGCCGTCGATCTCCTGCACGAACGGCTCCGTGGTCTCGAGGTCGTCCATGTCCTCGGTCATCCAGTTGAGCGACACGGCGGTGAGCGCGAAGGCGTCGGCGCGCCCGGTCTGCACGGCCTCGAGGCCGGAGCTGGCGGTGTCGACCTCGATCTTGTCCGAGATCCCGAGCTCGTCGGCGTAGCCGTCCTCGATCGCACCCGACTGCACCGCGAGCGTCACGCCGTCGGCCGCGGCGACCGAGTCGAGATCCGTGAGGCCCTGCGGGTTGCCGACCGGCACGGCCAGCGCGGTGGTGTACATGATCTCCGGCTCGCTGAACGCCGCCTCGGCGCAGCGGTCGGGAAGGATCGACATGCCCGCGCTGATGACGTCCCAGCGGCCGGCGTTGAGACCGGGGATGAGGTTGTCCCAGGCGACCTCCTCGACCTCGATGTCGTCGATGCCGAGGTTGCCGAAGATCTCCTTGTGCATCGCGATGGTGGCGCCGGTGGGCTCGCCGCTCTCGTCCACCCATGAGTAGGGGCGCTCGGAGGCCACCGCGAGGGTGATGCTGCCCTCCTCCTGTGCGCGCTCAAGCGTGCTGGCGTCGGGGTCGTTCGCGGTCGAGGAGCAGCCGGCGAGTGCCAGGGCCGCCACCGCCGCGGTCGACATTCCGATCGTGGTCAGGGTCCGCTTCGTCATCGATGCTCCTCTTCTCTGTGCTGCGGCGCGTTGCACCGGCGACCCTCGGGTGGGCCGTCGATCACCTTACGGAGTTTGCGTACACATGTACATTCGACGGCGCTGATTGTTGACAGATATACCGTATCGTTACCATGAGACGGCAGGGTCCGGATGGAGGCGAAGGAGGCGATTAGGATCGGCGCAGGCAGCGGAACGGAAGGACGGGGATGACCGGCAGGGCGCGAGGGAGCCAGAGCTCCGTCTTCCGGGTGGCGCGCACCTCGACGGCCCATCTCATCGCGGTGGAGCTGCGCAAGGCCATCCGCTCGGGTGCGCTGCCCGTCGGCGCGCAGATCGGCGAGGTGGAGATCGCCGAGCAGCTCGGCGTGAGCCGCGGACCGCTGCGCGAGGCCGCGCAGCGCCTCGTCGAGGAAGGCGTGCTGACCTCGGTGCCCGGACGCGGGCTGCGGGTGACCACCATCGGGCCCGAGGAGGTGGCCGACGTCTACGAGGCGCGGCTGGCGGTGGAGGGGCAGGCCATCCGGAGGATCGTGCGCGACGAGCGGATGTCGTCGGTCGATGCGATCGAGCGCGCGTACGAGGATCTGGTACGTCGCAGCGCCGGCGACGACGCGATCGACGCGGGCAACGCGGATCTCGAGTTCCACCAGACGCTGGTCGACGCCTCGGGCAGCCCGCGTCTGAGCCGCGCGATGACCACGCTGGCGCTCGAGACGCGCATCGCCGCGTTCAGCGCGCCCGACGGGTACTCGGTGCGCCGCGAGGTGTCCGAGACGTATCGCTCGCTGATCGGCGCCCTCCGCGACGGCGATGCCGAGCGCGCCGTCGCGGCGCTGGACGAGCAGTTCCGCGAGGCCGTGGCTCGGCTGCGGGGAGAGGTCGAGGTGGAGACCTTCGAGCCCGCCGACGGCGACCTGCCCGACGCGCTCACCCCCATCGGCTCGGAGGAGCTCGGCACGGGGGAGTAGCGGTGGCTCACCCGCGGTCGCGGTCGAGCCAGGTGCGCAGCCGCTCGAGCGGCCACGTCGTGATGATGCGGTCGGCCGGCACACCCGCGCGCTCGGCGCGCTCGGCCCCGTAGTCCAGCAGCGACAGCTGCCCGGGGGCGTGGGCGTCGCTGTCGATCGAGAAGAGGCAGTCGAGCTCGAGGGCGAGCGCGAGGAGCTCGTCGGGCGGATCCTGCCGCTCGGGTCGCGAGTTGATCTCCACGGCCACGCCGTGCTCCGCGCAGGCCTCGAACACCGCTCGCGCATCGAACTCCGAGGGCGGGCGTGTGCCCCGCGACCCCTCGACGAGCCGCCCCGTGCAGTGGCCCAGGACATCGGTGCGCGGGTTCCGGACGGCGGCGAGCATCCGCCTCGTCATGCTCCCCGCGTCCATCCGCAGCTCGGAATGGACGCTCGCCACCACGACATCGAGCCTGTCCAGCAGCGCGTCGTCCTGGTCCAGCCCGCCGTCGGCGAGGATGTCGACCTCGATCCCGCTGAGCAGGGTGAAGCCGTCGCCCGACTGCGTGGCCACGACCTCGAGCTGCCGCTCCAGGCGTTCGGCCGAGAGGCCGTTGGCGACGCGCAGGCGCGGGGAGTGATCGGTGAGCGCCAGGTACTCGTGCCCGAGGCGCCGCCCCGCCGCCGACATCGCGTCGATCGGCGTGAGGCCGTCTGACCAGTCGGAGTGGCAGTGCAGGTCGCCCCGCAGGGCCTCCCGCAGCGCGCTGCGCCCGGCCACGCCCGTGCGGGTGCGCAGCTCCGCGAGGTAGGACGGCACCTCGCCCGCGAGCGCCTCCTGGATCACGCGGAACGTCGTCTCCCCGATGCCGGGCCGCCGGCGCAGGGCCGCGGCATCGTTCAGCTCCTCGGCGGTGAGCCCCGCGATGACGTCGGCCGCGGTGCGGAAGGCCTTCGACTTGTAGCGCGACGACCGCTCGCGCTCCAACAGGAAGGCGATCTCGGTGAGCGCGTCGAGAGGATCCATGCGTGCCAGTCTGCCGGTGGGCCTGTGCGTGGGTGAAGCGGGTGTGTTGCGGTGGTCGCTTCATCTGCGCGGCCTCCGGCGCTCCGCTCCGCAACCGATCGGTTCCGCAACCCGGGCGGCGCGCGTCACTCCGCGGGCTGGTCGCCCGTGCTGCCGCCCTCGAGCATCCAGACGATGCCGAACTGGTCCTTCACCTGGCCGAAGTAGCTGCCCCACGGCGCCGGCTCGAAGGGGCGCTCGACCGTGCCGCCGTCGCTCAGCGCCTCGAAGCAGCGCTCGAGCTCGGCCTCGTCGTCGCCGTAGAGGCAGACCTCGACGTTGCCGCTCGTGCGGGCCTCCGGGCCGTCGGCCGCCATGAGCGTGATGCCGTTCTCCAGCTCGAGCTGGCCGTGCATCACCCAGTCCGGGTCGCCCGGCATGTCCTCCATCGGCATGTCGCGGTAGCGGGTGATGTCGAGCGAGCCGCCGAACACCGCCTGGTAGAACGCGAGCGCGTCGGCCGCCCGCCCGTTGAAGCCCATGTACGGCGAAACCTTGAACGCCATGATCCGATCCCCTCGTCGCTGAGCGCCGGGCCGGAATGCCCGGTCACGTCTGGATCATGGCATCCGCCGCCGACATCCGATAGACCGTGCGGTGAACGCGCGGGGGTGGAAGGATCGGTCGCATGTCGCTCCTGCGCAACAACGTGCTCGTCTTCCAGCAGACGAGGAACTTCTCGAAGAACGACTTCGCGATCCTGGACGGTCAGGGACAGCAGGTCGCCCACGTCGAGACCGGCGGCAGCGCGATGGGCCGGATGCTCGTGGGCGCCCGCGAGCTCACCGTGTTCGACGGCCCCGGCAACCCGATCATCCAGGTGAAGGACACCATGACGCTCGGGCGCGACCGCATGGAGATCCTCGACGGTCAGGGGAATCCGCTCGCGAGCCTCGTCAAGCGGATCACGTTCTTCAAGACGCGCGTCTCGGTCGACCTGATGGGCGAGCCGATCGAGCTCGAGGGCAACCTGTGGGGCTTCGAGTTCCGGGTGGTGGGCGCGCACGGCGTCATGGCGACCGTGTCGCGGCAGTGGTCGGGCATGAGCAACGCCCTGCTCGGCAAGTCGACCTACGTGGTGCAGCTGGCCGACGGCCTGAGCGACGCGCAGCGCGCCGCCGTCATCGGATCGGTGATCGCGCTCGACCTCATCCGCGAGAAGCAGGGCCGCAACAGCTAGCTCAGTGGGTGCCGGCGGCTTCGAGCTCGGTACGCGCATGCCCGGACTGAAGAATGTCCGCGCCATGCCCCAAGATTGACCCGGGAGCAGGCCGGAACGGAGGGTGAGGCGATGGGAGCTCTGGCGCAGGCTCATGCGCTCACCAGACTCCTCGACGAGAACGAGGCGTGGCGTCTGCTGCGCGCCGACAACGCGCCGGTGATCGCGGCGATCCTGGACGCGCATCTGGGCGGAGAGGAGCGCCGCATCGAGAGCGAGGAGCTGTATGAGCGAATCGATGTCGACCTCGACGACCTGCGTGCGCACGGCTTCGACCTTCCTCTCACTGCGCGCGCATACTGCACCGATTGGCGGCAGGCCGGATACCTCGTGCGTCGCCCGGCCGAGTCGAGTCGCGGCGAGACGTTCGAGTTGTCTCCCGCGGCCCTCGCCGCGATCCGCCTTCTGAACCAGCTGGCACAACCGCGGCAGACGGCGACGGAATCCCGTCTGACAAGCATCGCCGACCAGCTGCACCGGCTCGCCGTCGACTCCGACCCGGATGCACGCACCCGGATCGCCCGTCTCGAGGAGCAGAGAGAGCGGATCGATGCCGAGATCGAGGCGGTCAATCGGGGTGAGGCGCCGACGCTCGATCCGGAGCGAGCCATGGAGCGGGTGCGCGAGGTTCTGACGCTTGCGGAGGACATCCCGAGTGATTTCGCGCGTGTGCGGGCCGAGTTCGAGAGCCTCAATCGCGACCTGCAGGCGACCTTCCCGAGAAAGCGTTCCGTGATGACCTCGGTTGATTGGGGTCCGCTCTACAACCAGTTCAAGGACGCCGACCTCGATTCCGACATCCTCGAGGCCGAGGTGTCAAGGCTGATAGCTGACCCCGACGTGACCAATCACAGGGGCGTCTACACCTACGTGCTGACCGGCGCCGAAAAGCACCTGAGTATCCGTGCGTTCGATGCTCGGATGCGTCAGACCGCCTACGAACAGCAGGCGGGAATCTGCCCCAGCTGCGGCGAGCACTTCGAGCTGCACGAGATGCACGCCGACCACAAGCTCCCGTGGAGTAAGGGCGGCAAGACCATCGCCGAAAATTGCATCCTGCTCTGCGCACCATGCAACCGCAAGAAGTGGGACATCTAGTCCCTGACGAGCTAGGGCGTGTCTGACAAAGGTTGACGGCTCAGGCTGAGAGTCTCGACGCGTGTCTAGGTTTCGGTTGCTCTCGGATGCTCAGTGGTCGTTGATCGAGGACATGTTGCCGCGTCCGACCGGGCGGCCGGGGCGGAAGTTCTCTGACGCGAGGCTGATGGTCGAGGCGATCATCTACCGGTACCGGTGCGGGATCGCGTGGCGGGACTTACCCGAGGTGTTCGGGCCGTGGCAGACGGTGTGGACGTGGCATCACCGGATGGCCGCCGCCGGTACCTGGGACAAGGTGCAGGCGAAGCTGACCGCCGCGGCCGACGCGGCGGGGTTGATCGATTGGTCGCTGTCGGTGGACTCGACCGTCGCCCGCGCGCATCAGCACGCGACGAACACGACTCGCACCACAGGGGGCTGGGTCGAACTACACGAATCTGCTGATCGAGCCGCCTGATCATGGCATCGGCCGCTCCCGCGGCGGGCTGTCGACGAAGATCCATCAACTCGTCGACGGCAACGGGCTGCCACTGGTCACGCTGATCACGCCGGGGCAGGCCGGCGACTCCCCGATGTTCCTGCCGCTCATGGCGCAGCTGCGCGTTGACCGGGACGTTGGCCGGCCGCGAACTCGTCCGGACGCGGTCCGCGGTGACAAGGCGTACTCATCACGCGCGATCCGCGGGCACCTCCGCTCTCGCGGGATCAAGGCGGTGATCCCCGAACCCGACGATCAGAAGGGGCATCGCAAGCGTCGCGGGTCACGCGGCGGCAGGCCGGTCGGGCTTGACGCCGCCGACTACAAGAACCGCAATGTGATCGAGCGCCGCTATTGCCACACCAAGCAATGGCGCGGCCTCGCCACCCGCTTCGACAAACACGCCGTCATCTACCGCGCTGCCGTGGTCCTCAACGCCGTCATCGCCTGGACAAAGGCAATGTCAGACACGCCCTAGTCGGTGTCGATGCAGGCGCGGGGTTCGTGGGCGTGCGGGCGGCACCGTTGGAAGACGCCGTACTCCCGGCTGGCGAGCTGTGGGAGGCGACCGTCGCTACCCCGATTGACTAGCGTTGCTGGCCGTCTTGTGCTGACGGCTGGGTGGAGTTGAGGTTCTCGTGAGATCGGACACCGCTCATCAGGGATCGGCGCCAGCTCGTGCGGTCCGAAGTCAGAGTGCGGCGGCTCCGGCCTCAGCCACAGTCTGGTCTTCCTCGATGCTACCGGTGGACACTCCGATGGCTCCGACGATGACGCCGTCGCGGACCAGCGGAATGCCCCCGGGGAACACGACGATACGGCCACCGTGAGCGTCGTTGAGTCCGTACAGGTCGCCCGTCGGGCGCGTTGCCTCGGTGAGGTCCTTGGTCTGGGTCTGGAAAGCGATGGACGTGTACGCCTTGTTGATGGCGATGTGGATGCTGCCGATGTTCGCAGTATCCATCCGCACGTGTGCCTTGAGGTTGCCTCCGGCGTCCACGACGGCGATGTCCTGGGGCTGTCCGATCTCCTCAGCGCGCGCGATGGCGGCATCGATGACGCGGCGAGCGTCCTCAAGGGTGATGGTGTCCTGGATCTTGGGGTTCGACATGGTGTCTCCTCTTCATTGAAGGTCAGGTGTTGCGGGTGTTAGGCGTCGCGTGAGCGACGACTGGGGTGGAGCCTCGGTCGGCCCCGATGAAGGCCTGACAGACATGGGCCGGCCGAGGGGTTGAAAGTTCCCGTCAGGCGACGGGAAGCAGTGCGATGGAGAGCGCGGCGGCGAGCGCGCCTCCGATGAGCGGGCCGGCCACGGGCACCCAGGAGTACGCCCAGTCGGAGGTGCCCTTGCCCTTGATGGGGAGGATGGCGTGAATGATGCGAGGCCCGAGGTCGCGCGCGGGGTTGATGGCGTAACCGGTGGGGCCGCCGAGGCTGATACCGATAGCGATGACCAGGAAGGCGACGGGCAGGGCGCCGAGTTCCGCGGGGGTGCCTCCATTGGTGAAGGCGAGGATGCCGAACACGAGGACGAACGTTCCGATGACCTCCGTGACGAGGTTGGAGCCGTAGGCACGGATGGCAGGACCGGTCGAGAAGACGCCGAGCTTCGTGGCGGGGTCGGGCTCTTCGTCGAAGTGGCGCCGGTATGTGATCCAGACCAGGAGCGCTCCGAGCATGGCACCGACGAGCTGAGCGGCAATGTAGACGAGGAACTGCACGAATGTGATGTTTCCGAGGATCAGCAGGGCGATGCTGACGGCCGGGTTGAGGTGCGAGCCCGAGGAGTACGATGCCGTGACTCCAGCGAAGACGGCGAGACCCCAACCGATGCTGACCGCGAGGAATCCTGATCCGAGACCCTTGCTCTTGATGAGGGAGACGTTGGCGACGACTCCGCAACCCAGCAGAAGTAGCAGGGCCGTTCCGACCGTTTCGGAGAGGAAGATCAATCCGAGGTCCATGGTGTTTCCTTTCCGCGGACGTCTGCGTCCGCGCAGGTCAAACCACGCGCTCGGGTGCGCGTGGTCACAGATGGTGGTGCGAGGGGGCGGCGCCCGGGTAGAAGGTGGAAGGTCAATCGCGGTCTACCCGGGCGCGCTCGGTACGGGACTGTGCGGCGCAGCGTGACCTACGCCGAACAGCGGGGGGCTCCTCAGAAGGTGCGGATCGGGATCTCCGCGGGAGCCTCGAGAAGTTCGCGAATCTCGTCGTCAAGCTTGACAAGCGTGATGGACGCGCCCGCCATGTCCAGCGAGGTGCAGTACTCGCCGACATAGCTACGGGTTGGGGTGATTCCCTGGGCCGCGAGCTTCTCGTGTGCGATGCCGTACAGAAGGTACAGCTCGCTGATGGGGGTGCCACCGAGACCGTTCACCATCAGCGCGACGTCATCGCCGCTGCTGTAGGGGATGTCGCTCACGATGGGCTCCAGAAGCAGGTCGACGATCTCGTTCGCCGGGACCCACTTCTGACGTGCACGGCCGGGCTCACCGTGGATACCGATGCCGACTTCGATCTCGTCGTCGCCGATCTCGAACAGCGGCTCGCCCTTGGCGGGCGGGGTGCAGGCGGTGAGCGCCACGCCCATGGTGCGGGTGACGGCGTTGACCTTCTCGCCGATCCGGACGATCTCGTCGAGGTCCTTGCCGGCCTCAGCGGCAGCGCCGACGGCCTTGATGACGAAGAAGTTGCCGGCGACGCCGCGGCGACCGATGGTGTACAGCGAGTCCTTCACTGCGACGTCGTCGTCGATGAAGAGGGTGCGCACCTTGATGCCCTCTGCGGCCGCGAGCTCTTCTGCCATTTCGAATGCCATCTTGTCGCCGGTGTAGTTGTTCACCAGCAGCAGCACACCCTTGTCGCTCTTGACGCGGCGTGCGGCCTCGACGACGAAATCGGTGGGCGGGGCGGCGAACACGTCACCGGGGCAGGCGGCGTCCAGCATGCCCTTGCCGACAATCATCACGTGTGCGGGCTCGTGGCCGGAGCCGGAGCCCTGGATGATGGAGACCTTGTCGTTGTTGGGCGCATCGGCGCGGACGATGAGGTTGTACTTCGGGTCGTACGTGAGCGTGTCAGGGTTCGCCAGGGCCAGGCCCTTCAGCATCTCCGGAACGAACGCCTTCGGGTCGTTGATGAACTTCTTCATTGTGTTCTCACTTCTTTGTGTCGGATGGGGGGTGGAGGGAGGGTAAGTCGTTACCAGGTCTCGGCGATGCGCTCGGCGAGCACTGCCATCGCGATGGCGCCCGGGTCGGGGGAGCCGATGCTGCGCTCACCGATGTAGGACGCGCGGCCTCGATGTGCCTCGAGCTTCGCGGTCTCTTCGGCGGCGGTGCGTGCGACCTCGGCTGCGTGCTGAGCGACGGCCTTGCCGTCCAGACCCTTATCGAGGTCCGCCTCGATGGCATCGGTGAGCGGGACCAGAGCGTCGAGCAGCGTCTTGTCTCCCAGGGATGCGCCACCTCGCTTCATGATGCCCTCGATGGCTGAGCGGAGCATCGCGACCACATCGGCCTGGGTGATGTCGTTCTTGTCTTTCACGGAGATAGCGGCGCGCAGGAACGCGGTGCCCCAGATCGGGCCGGACGTACCGCCGATGCGGCCGGACATCGTTGTCGCGACCTTCTGAATGAAGGTGCCGAGATCCGACCGGTCGTACTCGTCCCATTCGGCGATGACGTTCTCGAATCCGCGAGCGAGCGAGTATCCGAAGTCACCGTCGCCGGCGACGGCGTCCAGGTCGCTGAAGTACTTCTCGTTGTCGACGCACGTCTGTGCGATGAGCTTGATGACGCTCTCGACGCGGGCGACGCCCGCCTGGCTGAAGGTGCTGCTCATGATGTTCCTCGGCTTCGGTTATCGGGTGGTGAGGGCAGTGAGGGTGTCGAGGGTGACCTGGCCGGTCTCCTCGACGCCGCGCGGGTTGGAAAGGAAGTGTGCTGGCGTCTGCGGCTGGTCGCCCAGGCTGTCAACGACCAGTGCCGCCTCGGTGAAGTCCTCGTCGGCGGTGTAACTGGACACCGTCACGACCGTGGTGATGCCGGCCGCGGCGGCGGCCCGCAGCCCGTTCTGGCTGTCTTCGACGACCACAGCGTCCGCCGCGTCGACACCGAGGTCCCGCAGAGCGAGCAGGTAGATGTCCGGTGCCGGCTTCTTCGCCGGGACCACGTCTCCTGCGTAGACACGGAACCAGGAGGCCGCGTCCTCGCCGACCGCATGTTCCAGCACGGCGCGCACCGATTCTTCGGCGGACGTGGATGCGACGGCGAGCAGCCATCCTGCGTCATGGGCGGCATTAACGATTCGGGCGATTCCGGGCCGCCCCGGCATCTCGCCGGCTCGAACCTTCGCTGTATAGCGGTCCGTCTTGAAGCGGTGCCACCGCTTGACGAGTTCGATCTGTGCAGCTTCGTCCGTGGGCAAGTTCGCCGACGCAATGAAGTCGCTGGTGAGAAGCGAGGCGAGACGCTCCTTGCCGCCGCCGATTCGTACCTTCTCGGCATAGTCCTCTTCGGACCAACGCACGGGAAGGTTGAAATGCGCGAAGGTGTCGTTGAAGGCGGGCAGGTGACCGTCGCGCTCGGTGTCTGCGAGCACTCCGTCGCAGTCGAAGATCAGGGCGCGAGTCACGGCTTGGCGGCCTTCGCCTTGGCTGCCGTGCCATCGGAGCCGAACCATTCGATGTGGTCACCGATGACGCTGGTGACAGCATCACCGATGGCAGTCATCAACTTCGGCGGATCCCAATGGTTGTTGGCGCGCGCCCAATCGAGATGCTCCGCCGATGCCTGCATGTACGCGTGCTTGACGGCTGTGGAGATGTTGATCTTGGAGACGCCATTGTCGATGAAGGCGCGGAAGTCGGCCGGCTCAAGGCCGGTTCCCCCGTGAAGAACAATTCCCTTGTCCGTGAGGTGCGCGAGTTCGCGGGCGCGCTCAGGGAGAAGGGTCGGCTTGGACGTGAACAGGCCGTGGCTCGTGCCCAACTGCGGGGCGAGCAGGTCAGCACCGGTGCGCTCCGCGATGGCTGCGAGCTGGTCGACGGTATACGCGTGGTGGGCTTCGTCGCTGCCGACTCCGTCTTCGACCCCGAGGATGTTCTCGATCTCGGATTCGACGTCGACGCCCGCTGCGTGAGCCTCCTTGACGACTTCCGTCGTCTCACGCTCTGCGTCAGCAAGATCACGGTCAGAAGCATCGAAGAGAACCGATGACCACCCGGCGGCAATGACGTCAGAGAGGACAGAACGGTCCGGGCAGTGATCCAAGTGGAGCGCGACCGGCACGGATGTGTGCCGCGTGAGCGCCTGGAAAAGGCTCGTGATGAAAGCGGTCCCCGAGGTGCGAACAGTCTTTGTCGAGATCTGGACAATCAGAGGCGAGTCCTTCTCCTCGGCTGCGGCGATGACCGCGCGCATGCTGATCTCGTCGAAGACGTTCACAGCGGGAACCGCGTATCCGTGCTTCCGCGCTCCCGTCGTGAGACGACGAGTTGATACGGCCATAGTCCGATCTCACTTCCTTGTGTCAGGCTCTGCCTCAGCGAGCTCCGGCCAGAACATCTTTCGTTCCGGTCCTTTTGGTTCAGAGTACATGGCTATACAACTCTATACAAGACGGACTAGGTAAGATCATGTGGAAAGTTTTGGAGGCATAAAGATGACGGCCGTGATTGAGCGCGACTCAGCGACACCGATCTATCAGCAGCTCGAGGACATCTTTCACGCGAAGATCGCCAGTGGTGAGTGGGCACCCGAGCAGCGCATCCCGTCGGAGAACGAGCTGAACCGGGAGTACAGCCTGAGCCGCATGACGATTCGTGGTGTGCTCAACAAACTGGCGGGTGATGGTCTGCTCATCCGCGTTGCCGGCAAGGGCACGTTCGTCGCCCCGCAAAAGATCAACGCGGTCTCTCCTGCATACAAAGGAATCCGTGAGCAGCTCGAAGTGCTCGGGTACGACATCGCGACGACGTTGATTTCTGCGGAGCGCGTTCCCGCGCCGACGAGAGTGCGTGAGCACCTGAATCTGCCGGCGGGCGCCGAGGTCATCGCCATCATACGACTGCGGACGGTAGACGGGAAGCCTCTGAGCGTCCACCGCTCCTTCGTGCCAGCGAGCCTCGCGCCGGGACTGGATCAGCTGGATGTCGTCAACGAGCAGCTGTGCGTGGTTCTCGAAGACAAATTCAATCTGTCGATGAAGAGCGTCTCCGAAGATCTGGAAGTCATCGCCGTCGAAGGAACCGACGCCAAGCTGCTGGAGCTGCGCAAGGGCGACCCGGCACTGCTGTTGACGGATGTCATCAGGAACCCGGCAGGGACGGCCTTTGAGTACTCGACCATCGTCTTCCGCGGCGATACGGTGCGGCTGAAGTTCGATTACAAGTGTGAGTGAACCCGCCGTGCTGGATGACTCGGGGTCCACCACAGCGGGTCCGCCTAGCGGACGAGCAGCCGAATGCGCTCGTCCAGTCCCGCGGCGTCAAGCGCGTATCGAGCAAGCAGTCCAGAGTACGTCCCGGTGACGATGTGCTCATGCGGCAACCCGATGGCGTGCACAGGAATTCCTGAGGAGGCCAACGCCTCGCCAACGGCCGCGGAGAGACCGCCGCGGGTGTAGTGCTCCTCGACGGTGATGACTCGTCCGGTGCGATGAGCGGACGCGCGGATAAGCGCCGCGTCAACAGGTTCGACAGTTGGCATCCCGATGAGGTCCACATCGATGCCGTCGTCCGCGAGCCGTTGCACCGCGACCACGACCTCGGGGGTGATGGTCCCCGTCGTGACGACCGTTGCGCGAGACCCTTCCCGAATCATCCGCCCTTCCCCGATGGTGAACGGTGCCTGTGGGAACAGATCGGGGATCGATGGGCCCCCGATGCGCATGTACACGGGCCCGTCGTGCTCAATCATCGCCTTCGCTGCCTCCCGGATCTCTCCGGGGTCCTGGGGTGAGAGGACGACGACACCGGGAAGCATGCGGATGATTGCATAGTCTTCGAGGGAGTAGTGTGTGGGCCCGAGGTCGGAGTAAGTGATCCCTCCGTTGCGACCGACGATCTTGACGTTCTGACCCATGTACGCGATGTCGTTACGGAATGCTTCGTAGTTCCGGTTGGTGACAAACGCTGCGATGGCCGCGAAGACGGGGATTTTCCCGGTCGACGCGAGACCTGCGGCGACGCCCGTTGTTCCGTGCTCCTGAATGCCGAACTCATAGTAGCGGTCGGGGAAGCGCTCGCGGAATGAGCCGAACCCCGACGACAGCCCGCTGTCGGCGGAGAGGACGACGACACGGTCATCGTCCGCAGCGAGGTCGGTCACTGCTTGCCCGAAGGTCTTTCGCGGATCGATAAGAGTATGCGTCTCAGCAGCCATGGTCGTTCCATTCGCGCAGGTTGTCGATGCGGGCGTGCACTTCACGTTCGGCTCGGTCGAGCTCCTCGACCGTCGGCTTCCAGTAGTGCGAGGCAAGGGTTCCCTCCAGGAAGCTGATGCCCTTCGCCTTCGTCGTGCGAGCAACGACAACGGTCGGCCGGCCCTTTTCGCCGTCCGCAACGCTGACAGCGTCGAGGACGGCATCGATATCGTTCCCGTCGATGGTGACGGTGTTCCACCCGAACGCTGCGAACTTGTCGGCAATCGGCTCCATGTTCATGACTTCAGCGGTCGGCCCGGAGATCTGCAGATTGTTGACATCGACGAAAGCGACGAGGTTGTCGAGTCGGTGGTGCGCAGCAATCGACGCCCCTTCCCAGTTCGCCCCCTCGGGGAGCTCACCGTCCCCAAGGATGGTGAAAACCCGTCCTCCGTTGCTCGCGGCACGGAGGCCCAGTGCCATCCCTGCAGCAATCGACAGCCCGTGACCCAGGGCACCCGTATTCGCTTCGATGCCCGGAAGCTTGTGAAGGTCGGGGTGACCGCCGAGTTTGCTGCCGACAGAGCCGTACGTGTCGAACAGCGCCTCCTCGAAGTAACCGCGACGCCCGAGAACTGCGTACTGCGCCATTGCTTTGTGGCCCGCGGACAGCAGGAACCGGTCGCGGTTCGGGTCCTTCGGGGCTTGCGGGTTGACGCGCATGGTCGCGAAGTACAGCGCGGTCACGATGTCGATGCACGAGAGTGCTCCTCCAAGGTGGCCAGAACCGCCTGCCCGCACCATCCGCAGGACGTTGAGGCGTGCGAGTTCCGCCTCGATCTGCAGCGGGACGGTATTCATACGCGAGTGCTCTCGGTTTCGTAGTCGTACAGAGCGGCGAGCTTCGGAGCGCTCCGCTCGTTCTCCACGTACGACACCGAAAGGTATTCGCGAACGAGTCGCTTGACCGACTCGACGCCGGTGACCTGAGCTCCGAATGCGACCATGTTGGCGTCGTTGCTCAGCTGAGCACGCTCGGCTTGGTACGCGTCCGTGAGCAGTGCGCAGTACGCCCCGGGAACCTTATTCGCAGAGATGGAGACGCCGATGCCGGTGCCGCACATCACGACACCACGCTCGACCTCCTTCGCCGCGACGCTTTCCGCCACCGCGATGGCTGTCTTCGAGTACAGGGGGTCGTCGGAGCCGAAATCACGAACCTCGTGGCCGAGCTCGCGAAGGTAATCAGCGACGGCATCCTTGAGGGTGGTTGCATTCGGGTCGCAGCCAATACCAATCAACATGCGGGGACTCCTATCTATACCTGTATAGCCTTGTCTAGCTGAGGATAGACCGAATCGGCGTAGGATGGAAGACCGGACTGTATAGTCCACCCATTGACCTGGGAGACAGCATGGCCAGAGATGCCCACCCCACCCCTCTTGACAGCGCGGACGTCATCCTCTCCGACCTCGACGGAGTCGTGTACCGCGGCGCAGCACCCATACCGCACGCCGTCACCGCTTTGAACGCGGCTCGAGAGACGAAGACGGTGGGGTTCCTGACGAACAACGCCTCTCGGCTGGCAGCGGACGTCGCGGAACAGCTGACGACAATGGGACTGGACGTCGACGCAGATGATGTCGTCACCTCACCGCAGGCGACACTGCTGCTCCTCTCAAGGGTTGTCGAGCCCGGAGCTTCTCTGCTGGTCGTCGGTGGTCCGGGGCTGACGACGGTGCTCCAAGGGGCGGGGTACCGACTTGTCCGCACCGCGGATGAGCATCCCGACGCAGTCGTGCAAGGTTTCTCACCACACGTGAACTGGAATGACCTCGCCGAAGCTGCTTACGCTCTCGCCTCCGGGATTCCGTGGGTCGCGACGAACCTCGACACCGCACTTCCACTCGAGCGCGGACTGGCACCTGGCAACGGAGCACTCGTTGCTGCCGTCCGCGCGGTCATCAATCGCGAACCTCTCGCTGCCGGAAAGCCGGAGACGGCGCTCTTCGACGCCGCCCGCGAGCGATTCCCCGGCTCCCGATGGCTGTTCATTGGGGACAGGATCGACACAGACATCAGAGGCGCACGTCGCTCCGAGATGAGTAGCGCTCTCGTCCTCACCGGCATCAGCCGGCCTCAGGATGTTTTCGCTGCACCCCCCGATGCACGCCCCGACTTCATCTTGCGCGACCTGCGCGATCTCACCCTGCCGTACCCCTCCACCCGGCTCACGCGCAACGACCAGTTCCTGACATCGACCGTCTCCAACGCGGTGGTCGCGGCTGAAGGACAACGTGTTCGCCTCGTCACGCCAGGAAACGAGCCGATGAATGTCATCCGAGCCACAGCCGCTCTCATCTGGGAATATGCCGCAGCATTCGACAGCCTCAAGCTCGACACCGAGCTCCACGACGTCATCACCGCGGCCCTCGACTGACGGCCGGTACGTCCCTCATCAGCACCTGCCGACCTCCTGCTCTGCGAAGATCCGCAACAGCACAACATCCCCCTCGCCGGAGGGCTGACGTCGGTTACAGCGCGGGAGAGTGCTCCGTCGCCCGTCGGATGGGCGGCGTTTGCTGGATGAGTAGACGGAAGGGGAACTCATGGCTAGGACGGCAGTTGCCCCGAGTTCGTGGATTTCGACCCGATGGTCTACGACATCACATGATGGCAGTGGCTTTCGCACCGGAGCGCTCCATCACCACGTGCCCCACACCGCTGACACGTACGTGTCAATCAGCGATCCGGCTCAAAATGCGGACATCGACTCGGGCTAGGGCGTGTCTGACAAAGGTTTGGTCCATGCGATGACGGTGTTGAGGACGACGGCGGCGCGGTAGATAACGGCGAGTTTGTCGTAGCGGGTGGCGAGGCCTCGCCATTGCTTGATGCGGCAGTAGCCGCGCTCGATGACGTTCCGGTTCCGGTAGTCGGCGGCGTCGAGACCGACGGGTCTGCCGCCGCGTGAGCCGCGACGTTTGCGGTGTCCTTTCTGATCGTCGGGCTCGGGAATCACGGCTTTGATGCCTCGGCCTCGAAGGTGAGAACGGATCGCGCGGGATGAGTACGCTTTTTCGCCCCGCACCGCGTCCGGACGGGTGCGGGGCCGGCCCGTTTCGCGCCCGACCCGCAGATGTCCCATCAGCGGCAGGAACATCGGAGAGTCCCCGGCCTGCCCTGGCGTGACCAGAGTGACCAGAGGCAGCCCATTGCCATCGACGAGCTGATGGATCTTCGTCGACAGGCCACCCCTGGAGCGGCCGATGCCGTGATCAGGCGGCTCGACCTGCAGATTCTTGTAACTCGATCCAGCCCCCTGTGAGGCGGGTGATGCTCGTTGCGTGCTGATGCGCACGAGCAATCGTGGAGTCCACCGACAGCGACCAATCAATCAGGCCCGCCGCGTCTGCTGCTGCCGTGATCATCGCCGCTACCCGATCCCACGTCCCGTCGAACGCCATCCGCCGATGCCACGTCCACACCGTCTGCCACGGCCCGAACACCGGCGGCAGATCCCGCCATGCGAGGCCAGTCCGGTACCGGTAGACGATGCCCTCGACCATCGTCCGCGCATCCGAGAACTTCCGACCCGGACGCCCCGTCGGACGTGGCAGCATCGGCTCGATCAGCGACCACTGAGCATCCGAAAGCATCCGAAAACGAGACATGCTTTCAGGCTCGCAGCCAGCCACCCGAACCTTTGTCAGACACGCCCTAGGGCACCATGGACGTTCAATTCACCGGGCGGGCTAAACGTGCACATCGCGCTTCGATGGGTTCGGGCGTAGTCGATATCTGAGGGCATGCGTGGGCCGACCGGCTTCCGGGCGTCGTCGTCCTGCCTCGGTCATTGCTACGCATCGGCCTGCGGAGAGTGCGCAGCGTCCTTGCGTGGGAGGGAGCGCGCATGGTGGGCTATGGCATGGCCTTCTTTCCGCCCGACCCTGAGCTCCCGGAACCAGAAGAGTTCGATTCATCGCAGCCGAGGTGGTGGCAGGCTCCCGAGGATGAGCTCCCGACGCTGCTGCCCATATCGGAACTCATCGCTGCGACTGGGCACGTCGCGATCGCGTTGGTCGGAATCGCGGTCTATCGCGACGGCATGCAGCTTCGAATCCAGCGACGTCTGCGACGAAATGGTCTCCCCCTGCGCGAGTGGAATGACCTATGTGGCACGTTCATGGAGCACATGCCCTACGGCGATCGCTTCGAACCATCCGGGCGGCTGCGGTTCGGGCTTCTGCTGGACGATGGTGAAAAGGTGCTGGCTGACGCGCTCCCGTTCGTCAGCGGCCGGGATCCGATGGCTGAGCCCGAAGGGCACTCGCTGAAACGCCAGCAGCAGGGTGGAGGCGGGGGCGGGAGCACTTACTCGGCGTCGGACGATTTGTGGCTGTGGCCACTGCCCCCTGCCGGCCCGATCGTATTGGTGACGCAGTGGCCAGCCCTCGGCATAGAGGAGACGCGCGTAAACCTCGATGCCGCTTCGGTGCGCGAAGCCGCCGCCCACGCTCGCCCTTTCTGGTCACCCTGAGCTGAGGCCTATCGAGCTGTTCGACACAGCGGCATCACAGTTCATGGGCCGCCCGCTGAACGACCGGCTATCGGGACAGCGGAAGCGGTGTGCGCGGGGCAGACCCGTCAGGAGCGGTCGAGTTCCTTCGCGAAAAACACGCTCGCGGCTTTGAGGACTTCGTTCGCCTTGCGCAGCTCAGCGTTCTCACGCCGCAGGCGCTTGTTCTCCTCGGCAACATCGGTGGGCACACCGGGACGCTGCCCGCCGTCGACTTCGCGACGGCGATGCCACACCCGCAACGTCTCCGCCGCTCATACCAAGAAGCCCAGCGACATGACGCACCGCGGTCATGAGATTCGGATGCGAGGGCTTCGCCTCGTCCAGCATCCGCAACGCCTTCTCCCGCATCTCGGGCGAGTACTTCTGATTCATCAATTCCATCCTTGCTTGAAGAACGGAACGGAACGAAACCCAGAGCGATTCACCTTACCCGGCCAACGACGCACCCTCGACGTCTACACCCTCATCTGCGAAGAGCCGGTTAGGCCCATCGCATTTGAGGGTGTAGCAGTGGTCGGAAACCTCCGGTTTCGAGGAGCGATCGGGCGATGTAGGTGGTGAGGTTGCGGAAGCCGAGGGCGGAGCCGTGGAGGTGCTCGAGGCGGCCGTTGATCGCCTCGGTCGGGCCGTTCGAAGTGCCGGTCCGGTCGAAGCAGGCGAGCCCCTCGTAGTCACACTAGGGCCCGGTGCGGGCGACGCCAGCGGGACCATGGTTGCAGCTGGCACGCCCGAGCACGTCGCGGACAAGGGCGTCGGCGCTTCCGCGAGATACCTCGCCGCGGCATTGGAGGAAGCCACAGGCGTGACCCCATCGTGACGGCAGAACCATCGCACGGGTACTCGCCGCACCGTCGCCGGTACCTCACCCGTGGACTATGCCAACAAGGGTGAGGTACCGGCGACGCTCGACGAGATCATGGTCTCAGGCGGGGATTTTGGAGCCCCGGACGTCCAACTTTTCGATCGTGGGCTCGCTGAACAGTTTGCCGGCCAGAATCGCGGGTCACCCCCCCCGATTGGGAGACACGCCCTAGCTCTGGGCCTCGCCGAGGCGCGCCTCGGGCGTGAGCTCGGCGCGGAGACCGCCGCCGGTCGCAGCCCGGGCAAGAGCGCGACCCAGCGCAGGTGCCTGCTTGAACAGATTGTGACCGGCCACAAAAAGGACAGAGTCTGCCTCCCACACGGCCACGCCGTCCTCGCTCCATGGGAGGTCGGTCACCCAGCAGTGAAGGAAGTCGCGCGGCTCTGGGTGGAGACCGGGCAGCGCCCGTGTCACGTATTCGCGTGCGCGTTCGTCCAGCGATCGAATCGCCGCAGGGTCGATGAACGTTCCGTCGTCGCGGACGCCGACGGTGTCGCTGAGTCCGACCGAATAGCTGACGACACATCTCGTGCAGAGGACTCCGATGCAGGCCCGGACCACTGAGGAGGCAATAGGTCGGCGGTGGATGGTGCGGCTGAAGTTCTTGGCGTACGTAAGCCCTGCCCGAATGAATGCCCGCTGAGGGATCCCTCAACGAGCTAATACTTTCGTTTTTCGTACGACATAGAAGCGATCACCATAGCCATAGTGAATCGGCCGGGATTCTCTGCCGCTCGCCGGAAGGACCTGCTGGCGTTCTCCGAGGCGATCGTGTCCCAACTCGCGGGCACCACGACAAAGGAAGAGGAGACATCATGAGCGTGACCAAGGGATTGCTGGTCAGGTTTGACGCGTTGCCCGGCAAGGAGGACGACGTGAAGGAGTTCCTTGACAGCGGCCGTGCGCTTGTTGAGGAAGAGCCGGCGACCACCGCGTGGTTCGCGATCCGCCTCGGGCCCTCCTCCTTCGGGATCTTCGACGTGTTCCCCGATGACGCCGGACGTGACGCTCACCTGTCCGGCCCTGTTGCGGCAGCTCTCGGCGAGCAGACCGGTGCGTTGTTCTCCGAACCGACGATCGAGAAGCTCGACGTGTTGGGCTCCAAACTTCCCGCCTGACACCACAGACCGGGAGTACTGACCCCGACATGAGGAGTCGTTGCGCGCGGTGACTTCGGGCTGACACAGCCCGTTGACGTCGTGGCAGCGGCCCCTTACTTTTGAGGTCTATCTCACATCCCTAACAGATCGAGGAACCGCGATGACAGGAACTGACGACGTTGCCCCGACGCGTTCACCCGAGGTAGCAGTGATCGGGGGCGGGATCGTCGGTCTGTCGACGGCGTACGCGCTGCGGGAGCAGGGCGTGCCGGTGCGCTTGTACGAGGCCGGTCTGCCCGGGACGGGTCAGTCCGCAGGCGAGTCGCGGATCTTCCGGCATGCCCACGACGACCCGCGACTCGTCGCTTTCGCGCGCGAAAGCCGCGGCGTATGGGATGAGTGGGCCGAACACTTCGACGTCGAGCTGGTCTCATCAGACGGTGTTCTGGCGATCGGCGACAGCGCCCTGGCGCGGCTGCGGGTGCTCGACCAGGTCGGCGGCGTGGAAGCGCACGAAATCGACGCGGCCGAGCTCGCCCAGCGAATGCCGCTGCTCGCTGGGTACTCGGGGCCAGCGGTGCTCGACGAGTCGGGCGGCGCGATCCGCACCCGCGCCGCGATCACGGCACTCACGGGTGCCCTCGCAGATGCCGTCACCACCGCAGAGGTCATCTCCATCGATCCCCGCGCCGACGGGACGGTCGAGGTGCGCAGCGTCCCTCATCACATTTGGTGCCCGGGACGACGGCGTCCGAGCACACCAGCTCGACGAGGAGCTCTATGAACGTCTCTGCCACGCGACAATCTGCACCGCAGACCCATCTGGCGATGCCCGACCATGTCCAGTTGCGCCGCATCGTCGGCGAGTTCGCGAGAGATCTGGCTGGTCAATTCGACCTCGACCAGCTCCTCGAGCGAATCCTCCGGCGCGCCGTGTCCCTACTGGAGTCCTCGAGCGGATCCATTGCTCTCGTCGACGAACGCTCAGGAACCTACACGAAGATGGTCGACCTCAGCGTCGGCTGCCAGGCCGGCGAGACCTTCCCGATCGGCGAAGGAGTGACCGGGGAGGTGGTGCGCGCGCGATCAGGCGTGATCTTTGACGAGTACGCAGCGGTCTACCGAGGGCACATCGACCCGACGACCACTCGCTATCGCTCGGCGGTGATTGCCGTCCCGATGCTGCATGGGGAGAACGTGATCGGAGTCTTCGTCGTCTTCGGCGCGGGGGCTGACACAGTCTTCACCACACGTGATCTCGCCTTGCTGGAGCTGTTCGCCGACCATGCGGCGCTGGCTCTCGTGAATGCGGAAGCCCATCGTCAGACGGTCGAGCGCATGCGCACCGCAGTGATCGCCGGTGAGCGCGAGCGCACCGTACGCGACCTGCATGAGACCCTCAGCACTAACCTCACCCGGCTGGTCGCCCACCTCGGTGCCGCCCAAGCTCTCGACGCCGTAATCGATGCCAACAGAGTGGGCGAGCACATCCATCTGGCCCTTGAATCCGCCGAGGCTGCGCTCGAGGATACCCGGCGGACCACGATCGACTCCGTGGCCGACAGCCTCGGCGGCCGCACCCTCCACGACGCCGTGCGCGCCGAACTGGACTGGATAAAGTCCACGAGCGGAGCACACACTTCGCTCGTGCTCGTGGGCGACGAGCGACCGATCGCGAACGACACGGTGCACCAGACCTTCCGGATCGTCCAAGAACTGCTAAACAACGTGGTCCGCCATGCCCAGGCGACAAAGGTGCGTGTGGGTCTGCTGTATGAGCCCTTGGCCTTCACGGTGATGGTCGAGGACGATGGTGTCGGCTTCGAGGTCGCGACGGCGCTCGCCACCGAGGATCCGCCGCTCCGCCAGGGCCTGCGCCAGGTCCGTTCCCGGACGCAGCAGATCGGTGGGGATCTCTCCGTGACCTCCACACCGGGATGGGGAACCCAAGTACGCGTCCAGCTTCCGGATACGCCGAGCCGCAGCGAGGATTCGCAGGCCCATCGGATCCGGGTCCTGATCGCCTGTCGCTGGCCGGTGGATCGTTCTGGGATCGCGCGCCTAGTGAACCTTGCCGAGCCGAGCCTGCACGTGGTCGGGGAACTCGATGATCCCTCGACTCTCGTCTCGACCTGTGATCTGCTCGCGCCCGACATCGTGGTCGCGGACATCGAGGTTCTATCGGGGGTGGATCGAGATGCGGAGGGAAACCTGCATCTGCCGGGAGATCCTTCAGTCGTGGTCTCGAACGCGGCTCCCAACGCTGGAACGTATCGCGCGGGCACGCGGTTCCGAGCCAAGGGGTATCTCAGCCATCACGCGACGGGAGAGCAGATCGTCCGCACCCTGATCGCTGCCGGTCGCGGGGAGATCCTTCTGGATGCCGAGAACGCCGCGTGGCTGACCCAGAGCGCCGACCCCTCTGCGGAAGCGCTCACGGCCCGCGAACACGAGGTGCGAGACCTCGTGAGCCAGGGGATGCCGGACAAGGAGATCGCTACCGCCCTTCATATTTCGGTCAAGACCGTGGAGAAGCATGTCGGTTCGCTGCTGCGAAAGACCGGGGTGCGCAATCGGACCATGCTCGCCCAGCTCGATCTTGCACAGGTCAAACAGATGTAGGAGAGATGTGGGGTGTCATGGGTGACTCCTGAACTATCCGACCATCAGCAAGGCTGCAACCAGCAGGGGCGAGAGGAGAGCGACCACCGGCGCCGTGATCGCCATCGCAAGAGCTGAATATGCTGCTGCCCGAGGTTCGGACTGGAGCATCGCCGAGGTGCCGATCCCATGGGACACAACACCCATCGCTAGCCCACGCACACGCGGGTCGTGCACCCGCGCCGCCGTTAGTACCGGACCCAGGGCCATCGCCCCTAGGATCCCCGCAAGGATCGTGAGCACCGCGGAGAGCGCCGGCTCCCCGCCGATCTTCTCAGAGACTGCGATCGAGACCGGCGTGGTGGCGGTCTTCGGAGCCATAGACAAGGCCGCCGCCGCGCTCCCTCCGAGCACGTGCACCACGAGATACCCGGTGACCACAGCAGCAGTTGCGCCCGCCACGACAGAGGCGAGAACAGCGATCAAGGAGCCTCGCATGCGCTGTGCCTCCCGATGCAGCGGCACCGCAAGGGCCACGGTTGCCGGTGCGAGCAGGAATCCGATCATCTCTCCCCCCGTCATGTACGTCTGATAGTCCACGCCCGTCAGGGCGAGGCCGAGGCAGGTCAGAAGGATCGAGAGGAAGACCGGATTGGCGAGCGGGTGCCCATGCACCCAGGTCGCGATCCGATTCGCCAGGAGGAAGGCTCCCAGGGTGAGGCCGACCCCGAAGACCGGGGAATCGGTGAGCACACGCCAGAGTTCGTGCAGCATCGACATCACGATGCTCTCCTCGAACGGAACCCGTTCTGGGCCTTGAGGGCGAACCGGGAGACCACCGCGGTGACGGCCAATCCTGCGGCCCAGGACAGGACGAGACCGGCCAGCAGCGGCAGGGCATCGAGCCGGATCCTCGCCACGAGCGCGATCACCCCGGTGCCCGCGGGGACGAAGAGCAACGGGAGCAGGGCCAGCAGACGGTCGGAGACGCGGATGGCCGCGAGCCCCTCTCCGTGGCCCTGCCCGTCTCCCTTCACGTGTCCCTTCACGGACAGCACGATCAGCAGGAGCATCATCCCGAGGATCGCCCCGGGGACGGGAACCCCGGCCAGGGCGACCACCAGATCTCCGAGAGCGAGGCAGGCGAGGATCTGCACAAATCCGAAGATCAGCGTGAGAAGGCTGCTATACAGCGAATCGCCTTGCGCTGCGTCGGGGCCTTCCTCCCGCTCCGTTCGGGTACGGGGTGCGTCCTCCGGTGTCATCGGGGCCTCCTCATCGAAACCTTCAGCGTGCCTGAAGGGCTCCGCGATTACCCTTCCGTTCGCGGCGGGAGCGGACAAGGCGGATTTTCCCTACCTCCGGCGTAGGGCTCTTCCCGATGTGCACACCCCGCGGGCTTCCCTAGCGTGGAGCACAACCGCGGCGCATCACCCGCAGCGGCGACTCGAAGAATTCAGTCGGAAGAATCCAGTCGAAGGAGACTGCAGCTATGGCTCAGAGCACTGTTCAGACACTCGTCAGCCCTGGTCGGTACGTCCAGGGGCGCGGCGCGCTCGCACAGTTCGGCGAAAACCTCGCCCGCGTCGGCAAGAAGCCCCTCATTATCTCGGATGCCTTCGTCCGCGAGCTCGTCGGCGACCGTGTCGTCGCGAGCCTCGAGGCAGCCGGGCTGCCTGTCATCTGGGAGGAGTTCAGAGGCATTCCCCATCCCGGGGAGATCGCCCGGTTCGTGGAGTTCATCAAGCAGCACGACGCCGATGTGGTTGTCGGCGTGGGTGGCGGAAGCGCCATCGATGTCGCGAAGTCCTCGGGGCACGAGACTGGCATCCGGTGGGTCACGGTACCGACGGCGGCATCCACGGACGCGCCCACCTCCGCGCTCGGCGTGATCTACACCGCCGAGCACAACTTCCTGGAGTACCGGATCTTCCCCCACAACCCCGACCTCGTCCTTGTGGACGTCGATGTCATCGCGGCGGCACCACCCGTCTTCCTCGCGGCAGGTGTCGGGGATGCGCTCGCGACCTGGCTCGAGGCCAAAGCCGTGGCGGAGTCCTTCTCCGACACCATCGCGGGTGACCTCGCGACAGTCACCGGGACGGCTCTCGCGAAGCTCTCCTGGGAGATCATTTGGGAGAATGCGCTTCCTGCGATGGACGCAGTGCGCCATGGGCTGATCACTCCCGCGGTCGAAAAGCTCACGGAGGCGAACATCCTGCTTTCGGGTCTTGGCTTTGAGTCGGGTGGCCTTGCTGCAGCGCATGCGATCCACAACGGCCTCACGCAGGTGCCCCAGACCCACGGGCTCATGCACGGTTTCAAGGTGAACATTGGTAGCCTCACCCAGCTCGTCCTGGAAGGTGCCCCGTACCAGGACATCGTTGACTTCATCGAGTTCACGACTCGCGTGGGGCTGCCCACGACCCTCACCGAGGTCGGCATCGATGTGGACGACATCGACACGATCACCAAGGTCGCCGAGGGTGCGACGGCGGAGGGCGAGACCATCCACTGCATGCCCTTCGAGGTCACCGTGCCTGCGCTCGTTGATGCCCTGCGTTCGATCGAGCACCTTTCGCGGCGGATCCGCGAGGAGGCGGGGCTCCCCGCCCCTGTGCTGTACACCCCGAAGAAGCACTGATCCGGGGCGAAGTAGGTCGACGGGTCGCGGAACCATTCAACCTCGCCCCGTTTGAATCCGCCAAGGATCGACCTCCCCGAGCCGAAGCGCGTGCCGCTACAGCTCGGCGGAGGTCGGTCAGCTTCGTCATCGCATAAGTCGCGCCCGGAGAGCGGAAAACTCCTCGAACCTTAAATGGCCTCCCCTGCAATGGCGAATCACCCTTTTCGGCCGGCAGATGCAGGAGGGCTCCTCGGCCCTTGCTCGCCGCTGCGCCGTGACTTGCGGTGCTCCCGAACAACTGCACGGCACTAATAGTGTCCTGTTTGGGTATACCCAACGGCGACACTGTGCGCCGTAAAGAACGCCCTGTTTTGTGAATCGCAGAGATAAGTGGCGGGGCTCTCGCAGGGCTATATGGCGGCTCGCGCTCAGTCGTGTCAGTTTGAGGATCGGTCAGCGGGTCGGCTTGGGCTAGCTAAACGCCCCCTGAGGGGCTGATCGGTATGGCTTGGATGCGCGCACGTAAGAGCCGCTGAAGCAGCGCCGGGTACAAGTGTAAAAGAATCCCGAGAGCAACTAGCCAGACAGCGCCTTCCCATGATCCTGTCGCTAGCACGCCGAGAGTCAGGGCCGCAGTGACGAACAGGCAGCTGCTGTGGCCGATTTCGGAGCGCCGAGTGTGCTGATCGAGCTCTTTCAGGCCCTGCCGTGTGCCGTTGAACCCGCGTTCTCTTGAGATGATTCGGTTCCATCCGATGACGTCGAGCAGCTTTCCGAACAGCCGGACCCCCAATGCTGGGTAGAGCCGCAACTCCCAGAACCTGACTCGCAGCCAACCGTAATCCGAAATCCGTACCCGATGGCCAACGACCGAAGATACCCACGCCATAAGAAGGAAATGAGTGACCAAGGCGAAGACAAACCCCGTCGGGCCGATGAACACCCACGCCGATGCAACACCTCCGGCTGCGATTGCCGTCGTCAGCAATGCGGCCAGCATGGCAAGCACTGACTTAGGAAGTTGGGGCAGTCCCCCGAAACCACGGAAGATTTCGCGGGGAAAACCATGTGAGGCACGGCCCCTGCTACGCGGGGACTTTATGTGAGTCTCGTCGTTCTCTGGCGGTGAACACGCGCCTGCGCCTAAAATGGCGTGAGTAGGGTCGTTGGGACCGATCAGATCAGCAGGCTGTCGTTCCGGTCGGGGCGGCGGCCTTGGGAGAGGAGGACGCATGAAGGCTTTGACTTGGCAGGCGAAGCGGACGGTGAGTGTGGAGGAGGTCCCGGATCCGGTTATCCAGGAGCCCACGGACGCGATCGTGCGGATCACCTCGTCCGCGATCTGCGGTTCGGATCTGCACCTGTACGAGGTGCTCACCCCGTTCATGGATAAGGGCGACATCATCGGCCACGAGCCCATGGGGATCGTGGAGGAGGTCGGCTCGGCCGTCACCCACATCAAGGCCGGGGACCGGGTGGTGATCCCGTTCAACGTCTCCTGCGGGCACTGCTTCATGTGCACCCAGGGCCTGCAGTCCCAGTGCGAGACCACCCAGGTCCGGGAGTACAACAGCGGTGCAGTCTTCCTGGGATACTCCCGCCTCTACGGTTCAGTGCCCGGCGGGCAGGCCGAGTACCTGCGCGTCCCGCACGCGGACTACGGACCCATCAAGGTCCCCAACACCGGTGAGGACGAGCGCTACCTGTTCCTCTCCGACGTGGTGCCCACCGCTTGGCAGGCCGTACAGTACGCCGCGCCCCCTCAGGGCGGTTCCCTGGCCGTGCTGGGCCTGGGCCCGATCGGCCAGATGTCCGCCCGGATCGGCCGCCACCTGGGCTACCGGGTACTCGCGGTGGACCCGGTCGCCGAGCGGCGTGCCATGGCCGAGCGCCACGGCATCGAGACGCTGGACTCGTCCGGCGAGGTGGCGGAGCAGCTGAAAGACCTCACCGACGGGCGCGGCCCGGACGCGGTGGTGGACGCGGTCGGGATGGAGGCCCACGGCTCCCCGGTGGCCGGGGCGGTCCACCAGGCGGTAGGGCTACTGCCCTCCGCGCTGGGACGCGAGGCGATGGAGACGGCCGGGGTGGACCGGCTCGATGCGCTGTACACCGCGATCGAGGCTGTCCGGCGAGGCGGGACGATCTCGATCAGCGGGGTTTACGGCGGCATGAAGGACCCCCTGCCGATGCTCACGATGTTCGATAAGCAGATCCAGCTGCGCATGGGCCAATGCAACGTGAAGCGGTGGACCGATGACCTCTTGCCGCTGGTCGATGACCCTTCAGACCCGCTCGGCGTGCTGGACCTCACCACGCACACCGCCCCCCTGGACCAGGCGCCGGCGATGTACGAGAAGTTCCAGAAGAAGGAAGACGGCTGCATCAAGGTCGTCCTCAAGCCCTAGCCTCCCAGTACGCGCCGGAGCCCGGTCTCCATCTCGAGACCGGGCACTGGCGTGTCTTGGGCCCGTCCGTGGCCCGCGCCCACACCGGGTGGCCGTGTGGTGCGTTCACCGTTCACGGCCAGCACCGGGGTCGATCGCACACAGCAGCGCAGAGGGGCGCGGGGATTCATCGGGCGAAGTCAGTGGCCGGAATAGTGCTCTGAGGGGCCGTGTTGCCACGGGTGGGGTGTGACACTTCTTGTAGACGGTCGTTACCAGGAAGGAACGACAGGCAGAGATGTCTACGAATCGCAGGAAGTTCACTGAGGAGTTCAAGGCCGACGCGGTCCAGCTCGTCGTGCAG